>CAYNGO010000022.1:0-23022 GCA_964397025.1 uncultured Weeksellaceae bacterium | reverse complement strand
CCACAGAAAAATAAAGATGGCAAAACTATTATTCTCTATACTAATGATAAAAAAGAACAACATAGTTTTGTGAAAACAGCTACTGATAATGGATATGAAGTTCTTGAATTAGGTGGTCCACTGATTAGTCATCTTATAAGTAGACTAGAATCAGATCATACTGATGTTCAATTTTCAAGAGTAGATGCTGATATTATTGATAAATTAATAGAAAAAGAAGAAACAGCAATCTCTAAACTCTCTGATAAAGAAAAAGAGAAGTTGCAGAAAATGATTGAAGAGCAGTTAGATAAAGAAAAGTTTACTGTTCAAGTTCAAAATATGTCTGTTTCTGATTCTCCAGTTGTAATTACTCAGAGTGAATTTATGAGAAGAATGAAGGAGCAGCAGCAACTCTCTGGTGGTGGGGGTATGCAAATGTTTGGTTCGATGCCAGAATCTTATAATCTAGCTGTAAACTCTAATCATGATCTTATCAATAAGATTCTCTCTGAAAAGACAAAGAAGAAAAGAGTTGATCTAATTAGACAAGTTTTAGATTTAGCATTATTATCTCAAGGTATGCTAAAAGGAGAAGATTTAACAGGCTTTATTTCCAGAAGTGTTAGTCTAATAAAATAATTATTTTATTTCGCAAATAATAAAAGAGGTAGTACTAAACTACCTCTTTTTTATTGTTTCTATGTATGTCTTATAAGAGACCTCTAGAGGTGATTCAATACAGAATATCTTTGCTTTGTGATTGCCTTGTATTATGAGATTTTTCTCTTTATATATTTTTATAAAGCTATCTTCTGATATCTCTCTTGTGTCTATCTCTACTTTCCCTGATAAGATATATAATGAGTAGTATTTATTTTGATCTAAAGCTATTTCTATTTTTTCTTTTTTATATTCTATTTCATATATCTCTATTGATTCAGTATTTATCTTTATAGGGCTTTTATTTCCAATTAGATATTTTTTGTTATCATTATGGTATAGTGCATTTACATTATAATCCTGATATTCTGCATTTTGTGATAAGCTAGTGTTAAGATCTGGATCAAACCAAATTTGGAATACTGCAGAATCTTTATTTAATGCTTCAGAATGAGATATTCCTGATCCTGCTTTTATTACTTGTACATCACCTTTTTTTAGTGTTATCCATTTTTTTAATAATGTATCATAGTGTTTGATTATTCCTTCTAATACAAATGTGATAATTTCAAATCCTTTATGTGGATGTAAACCTATTGTACTATCTTTTTTAGCTACTGCATGTGCCCAGTAAAAAATATTAGAATATGATGTAAGAGAACCCCCATCCATCGGAAACCCTATGGGTTTATTTTCAATAATATCTCCTTGGTTAAACTCTCCATATGCTTGCTGATCTTTTGTATATATTTCTATCATATTTTTACAGTCAGTATTTCATCTATTCTAGTTGTATAGCAGGGTGATAGTTTTTCTTGTTTCATACGCCAACTGCGATCAAAACCCTGGACAGCTATTCTTAACTTATCTCTTCCCATACTACTGTTTACTTTATCAATTACTTTAGTTAATTTGTTATACTTCTCTCTTTGTATTATCTTATCAAATAAACTGAGTTGTACTTGATTATCTGATATAATATTACCTACAACCACTCCTGCTTTCTTATAGATATACTCTTTCTTATAAATCATTTTGAGTGCTCTGATTACTTGCTGTACAAGAATTTGATTGTCATTTGTTGCTCTATCTAATTTTAATGTTTTGGTGGCGTAATATTGTTTGTGTCTTGGATTAAATGGATTAGTATATATAAAGATACTTATCTCCGAAGCACATGTGTTTTGTTTTCGAAGTTTTTCACAACATCTAACTGCAAAAGTAGTAATAGCTTCTTCTAATAGTTTGTATTCTTTTATAGGCTCTCCAAATGATCTTGATGTACAAATATTTTTTTTGGCAGTTTTTTTACTCTCTATTTTTAGACAACTTATGCCTTTTAGTTCTTGTGCTATTCTTAGCACTACAATTGACAGTCTTTTTTTAATCCAACTCTCCTCAATGCATGTAAGATCATAAGCAGTATGAATACCATACTCTTTAAGTATTTGAGCATATTTATAGCCAATTCCCCATACCTCTTCAATGGGTGTGAAGACTAGGGCTTTCTTAATAATCTCTTTATTGTCTAATATAAAAACACCAGATTTCCTGTATTTTTTTGCTATGTGATTCGCAATTTTAGCTAAAACTTTGGTAGGTGCAATTCCTACACATACTGGGATTCCAGTCCATTTTCCAACTTTATATCTAAGATCAGCACCATACTTCTTAAGATCTTCATTGTAGCAATCTATAAACGCCTCATCAATAGAATACACCTCTATTTCCTTGCTATTTTGTTTAAGAATAGACATAACTCGTTTGGACATATCACCATAGAGTATGAAATTTGTAGAGAATGTATGTATATTATTTTTTACAAAAAAATCTTTTTTTTTAAAGACTGGTTCTCCCATCTTAATACCTAGTTTTTTTGCCTCATTACTTCTAGCAATTACACAGCCATCATTATTAGATAGTACTACTACAGGTTTTCCTTCTAGTTCAGGGCGGAATACTCTTTCACAAGATGCATAAAAATTATTGCAATCAACCAGTGCAATCAATTTGCTTTATGTATTATATGTGTAATAATACCCCATACCTGAAAATTCATAGCTTCAGTAATTTGAATGGGAGAGAAGTTGTCATTTTCTGGTACTAAATATAAACTATCTTCATTAACAGCTATTCTTTTAACTGTAAACTCACCATCTATAACAGCAAGTACAATATTATTGTGTTTTGGATAAAGTGATCGGTCAACAATCATAACATCTCCACTGTTTATACCAGCTTTGGTCATGGAGGTACCTTCAACTTTCACACAAAATGTTGCTTCTTTATTTTTTACAATATAATCTTGAAGATTAATTTCCATTTCAATAAAATCATCAGCTGGAGAGGGAAATCCAGCAGGAACAGATAGGTCAGCAAGTTTGATTCCATCTAAATTAAGTTCCTTGAAATTATGAAATGATAGGTTTTTTTTTGTATTCTTTTGAGGTATTTTCATGTGTATAAAATAAACACTTTTTTTCAACACTATATCCATTGTTAATTAATAATTTTACAGCTTATTATTTTAATTTAAAAACTATTTAATTGTGAAATTTTTTCTTTCAGAAAGGAGTTTAGACAGAGTTATTGAAATGGCATGGGAAGATAGAACTCCATTTGAAGCAATTCATTATCAATTTAATTTAACCGAGCAAGATGTAATCAAATTAATGAGAAAGGAACTTAAGCGTTCTAGCTTTAATCTATGGAGGAAAAGAGTAAATAGTGGTGTTAGTAGTAAGCATATTATGAAAAGAAACCCAGATATTAACAGGTTTAAATGTAGTAGACAGAGTTTTATATCCATGAATAAAATTTCCAAGAGATAATGTATTTTTCAAGATCTGATATTAATAGTATTACAAGAATTAGAAGACTTAATCTTATTAACTCAGTGACAGGAGTTAAGCCTGCAAATTTAATAGGCACTATTTCAAAGAGTAGCTCTACTAATTTAGCAATTATTAGTTCAGTGGTACATCTTAGTAGTAATCCTCCATTATTAGGGTTTATGCTAAGACCTGATAATAATGTGCCTAGACATACATTTGAAAATATTAAGGAGACGGGCTGTTTTACAATAAACAATGTTACAAATGCTTTTGTAGAAAATGGACATTATACTTCTGCAAAATTTGCTAAGGAAATATCAGAATTTAAGGCCTGTAGTTTAACAGAAGAATATTTATTTGATTTTAAAGCTCCTTTTGTTAAAGAAAGTAATCTCAAGATTGGCATGAAATATTTAGAGAATATTGAAATAAAGAGTAGTAATACAATTATGATCGTTGGAGAGATAGAGCATATAGAGATTGATGAAATTGCTCTTTCAGATAACGGTTATATTGATTTAGAAAAATTAGATACTGTTGGTATATCCGGACTAAGTTCTTATTATAACCTATCTAAGATTATTGATCTTCCTTATGCAAGGGTAGAGGATATCCCATTATTTAGTAATAATGAATCAATTGATATTACTGAATAACAAGTTTTGATTTTTGATTATTTAACTTTATAAAGTATAAACCTTTTTTTAATGCTCTTAAATCAATTCTAGCAGTCTTTTTTGTTTTGTTTTGTATTAATATAGTTGCTCCAAGTGTATTAATGATCTCAATATTTCCTGTCATATAACTACTGACAATTAAGTACTGACTTGATGGATTCGGATATATTTTTAATTTAGGGGAGTTAGTGTAGAAGGTGTTACTGATAACTATTGAATCACCATTGAAGTAACTTAGTCCCCCTGAATAATTACCAATTAAGAGGTCAGGTTTTTGATCATTATTAATATCATTGATTGCTATCTTATTTTTACCACCTTCATTTGTGTTAAGTATCCTTAACGAATCAAATGATCCAGTAAGATTATTATCAATATTGTCAAATACATATGTCTCACCAGTATAAGATCCTACATAAAGTTCATAGTTTCCATTATTGTCAAATAATGTAGGATTACTAAATCCTGCACTTATAATATTACTTTCAATATCAATGTCTCCAAAATTTGAAATTACTGTATCAAAAATAGCATTCGTTAATGTACCTGTATTTTCACAATAATTGATTGTTCCTGATTGTTCTCCAATAAGAATATCAAGTAAGCCATCTCTATTTACATCAATTAATTGAGGACTAGCAAAATAACCAACATCAATATTATTATATTCAGCTTGTGATAGCATGAAATTAGCTGGATTAGAGCCTGTATTTTTAAAGTAATGTAGTTTGCCATTAGCATCTCCTATAATCATATCATCATGCGTATCTCCATCTAAATCTCCAAATGTAGGAGTGAGGTTTAAAGCAGCGATATTAAGATTTATATTAAGGTTAATATTTGATATATTCTGCCAATCTCTATCAACAAGTTCAAAAGAAGGCGTATCTAAAGTTCCATTATTCTTAAATAAAGCTAATGATGATCTTGGATTTCCACCTATTTGGTGATATCCATAATTACCTACAACAATATCATCTAATCCATCATTATTATAATCATAGAATACTGGATAGCATCCAGATCCTAAATCAATCATCTCATCTTGAAGAAGATTTTTCTTGAAGAAATTAAAATCTGCATTTGTATTAGTTCCTGTATTATTAAATAACCAACAGCTTTCAAAATTCTCAGAGTTATTTTCACTATTAGATGTGACAATTAAATCTTTTATGCCATCATTGGTTACATCTAAATAATAAGCAGCGGGAAAGATATCCATATCTGCTTCAATAGTGTTTAGATGATTTGCTGGAAAGATAGAGTCAACAGAGACCATATTAGCATAAGAACTATCTCCACCATTAATTAATAAATTAAGGTTATTAAAGCTAATATCACCAAGTATAAGATCTTTATCTTGGTCATTATCTATATCTATTGCTAATAGGGTAGAGCCAGCATGTTTTTGCTTTGAATTATGATTATTTATAATTGAAGGACATTGACAGTTAAGACAGTTAAGAGTGTAGTTATTTAATCCTTCATAAAAATTTCCCCAGCAGCTTTCTTCTAGCTGAAATGCAATTGTATCACAATTTCCAGTTAATTCAATCGACATATTTCTGTGATATTCTATAAAACCACCAGTAATTTTAAATGTTAAAACATCTAAATCTCCATCATAATCAATATCTGCTACTGCTGGTATATCTACAGCACTAATATATATATTAATAGGCATAGGGCCTCCCATATTGCTATAAACAAGTGGAGTTGTTAGATTAAAACTTAGACTTGAATTAGAGGTGTTTTCATATATTGCCATACCGCCACTTGAATAGGTATAGATGTCATTTTTCCCATCACAATTATAATCTGCAAGAATTACCCAGTCATGAAGTTTAGGAAATGATAATCTATATTTAGGAGCAAAGATAAAATCTCCGTTTCTATTAAGATATGGAATAATTTTGTCGCCAGATTTATCAAATATTAGTAGATCTTTTACACCATCAAGATCAAGATCTATTTCGTGAAATTGTGCAGAATTAATTCCACTTGCCCATGCATTTTTAAGTGTTATGCCATTTTCAGTAACGTTTATAGATGTATCTCTGAAAAATTGTGTTTGACTAAATACTAGATTATTAGTTACAATTGAAAGTAGGATGATAAAGATAGTTTTTTGCATCATAAGTTGTAATACTTTCAACAAAGATATTAATTAGTTGAGCAAAAACGATTTAACTATATTTAAATCTTACATAAAAAGTCTTTGCATATATTCATTTCAATACTACAAGAATTATAATATTTAGGATGAAAAGATTATATTTGCCGACTCTAAAAAATTAAGATTATGCAAAATAGAAACTTTATAAAAATAATTGCTGTTGTTTTCGCTATAATATGTGTATATCAATTATCTTTTACATGGATAGCTGATAGGGTTGAAAGCGATGCTGCGGAATATGCGGAAAATTTCAATGAAGATGAGCAAGCTGTCAAAATTAAACAGTATTTAGATTCTATAAATTCTGAAGAAGTATATGATATATTTATTGCTCAGTATACTTATGCTGATTGTAAGCAAAGAGAATTAAATTTAGGGCTTGACCTTAAGGGTGGAATGAATGTTACTCTAGAGGTCATGGTAGTTGATGTGCTTAAAGCATTATCAAATAACAGTAATGATGAAAAATTTAGATCTTCTATTGCTAATGCATTAGTTGCTCAGGAAGATAGTCAAGATGATTTTGTTTCTTTATTTGCTATAGAATATGAAAAATTATCTCCAAATAATGGTTTAGCAGTAATATTTACTTCCCAGTTAAAAGATAAAGTAAAGATTAATGCTAATAATCAGGAAGTTATAGATGTTTTAAAGTTAGAGGTTGAAGATGCTATAAATAGATCTTTTAATATACTTCGAAGTAGAATAGATAGATTTGGAGTAACACAGCCTAACATACAACGACTTGAGACTGCAGGAAGGATTCTAGTTGAGCTTCCAGGTATTAAAGATCCAGAAAGAGCAAGAAAGCTTTTGCAATCTACTGCTCAGTTAGAATTTTGGGAAACATATGAGTATAGAGATTTATTTCAGTCTTTGGAAAATGCAAATACTTATTTAAGAGAGATTACTGCAGCTAATGATTCGAGTGAAGTAGTATTAGATGAAAGCGAAGCAGATTTAGATATTATGATTTCTAGCGATGAAAAAGATGAAATAGATGCAAATGATCTTTTAGCAGATTTAGCATTAGATTCTTTAAGCTCTGATTCATCAGAGACTTTATCATTTGAAGAGTTTTCTATTAATAACCCTTTATATGCAGTTCTATATCCAAATGTAGATCAGCAAAATCAAATCCAGGAAGGTCCTGTTGTAGGATTTTGTGCAGTTAAAGATACATCTGTTTTAAATGATTATTTAAATGATCCAGCAGTTATTAAGTTTTTTCCTGTAGATGTTAAGTTTTCTTATACAGTTAAGCCTTATGATAGTGAGGAGAAATTCGTACAATTGGTTGCATTAAGAGTTACAAATCGTGATGGTAAATCTGCTATGGAAGGAGATGTTGTTACTGATGCTTCTCAAGCTTTTGGTCAGTATAATTCTTCAGCCGAAGTTTCAATGTCAATGAATCAAGAAGGAGCTAAACAGTGGAAAAGATTAACAGCTGAGAATATTGGTAAGAGTATAGCAATTGTTCTTGATGGGTATGTTTATTCTTATCCAACAGTTCAAAGTGAGATTTCTGGAGGTAGATCTTCAATTTCAGGAGATTTTTCAGTAAACGAAGCAAAAGATTTAGCTAATATCTTAAAATCAGGTAAATTACCTGCTCCAGCTCGAATTATAGAAGAAGCTATTGTTGGTCCCTCATTAGGAGAAGAAGCAATTAGTTCTGGTCTTACTTCTTTTATATTTGCTTTGTTACTAGTATTGGTTTACATGATATTTTATTATAATAAAGCTGGTATGGTTTCAAATGTTGCTCTTTTAGCTAATATATTTTTCATATTTGGTGTTTTATCCTCATTAGGAGCTGTATTAACTTTACCTGGAATTGCAGGTATTATTTTAACTATTGGTATGTCTGTTGATGCCAATGTTCTTATTTATGAACGAATTAGAGAAGAACTTACAAATGGTAAAGGTATAAGACTAGCTATTGAAGATGGATATAATAGTGCTTATAGCTCAATTATTGATGCAAATGTTACAACACTCTTAACAGGTATTATTTTATACACTTTTGGAACAGGTCCTATTAAAGGATTTGCTACAACCTTAGTTATTGGTATTCTAACTTCATTATTTGCTGCTATATTTATAACTAGATTAATTATTTCTGCACGTCTAAAGAAAGGTAAGGAAATGAATTTTTCTAATAAATTCACTAAAGGTGCTTTTAAAAATATAAATATTGATTTTATAGGAGTTAGAAAACGTTTCTATATCCTTTCTTCAATAATTGTAATATTAGGTTTAGGCTCTTTATTTACAAAAGGTTTAAATTATGGAGTTGATTTTGTTGGTGGTAGAACTTTTGTAGTTCGATTTGACGATACTGTTAATAATGAAGATTTAAGAAATGAGCTTGCTGCTGCATTTGTTGATAGTGATGGTCTTAATTATACACCTCAAGTAAAAACTTTTGGAGGTGATAATCAGGTTAAAATAACGACATCATTTATGATTGATAATAATGATGTTTCTACAGATGAAATTGTTGAAAAAAAGCTGTCAGAAGGACTTTCGACATCAGGTTTGGAATATGAGATTATGAGTTCTCAAAAAGTTGGACCTACTATTGCTGATGATATTAAAGATGCTGCTGTATGGTCTATTGTCTTTTCTTTATTGGTGATATTCCTTTACATACTTCTTAGATTCAGAAAATGGCAATTTAGTCTAGGAGCAGTTGCTGCTGTATTTCATGATGTTATTATAGTACTTTCAATATTCTCAATATTTTATGGTATTTTACCATTTTCACTAGAGATTGATCAGGCGTTTATTGCAGCTATTTTAACAATTATTGGTTACTCTCTTAATGATACAGTTGTTGTTTTTGATAGAGTTCGTGAGTATATGAATTTAAATAAAAAGAAACAAATTCATGAGTTTATGAATAGTTCTTTGAATAGTACCCTAAGTAGAACAATTAATACTTCATTGACCACTTTCTTTGTATTGTTGATTATATTTATTTTTGGTGGAGAAGTAATTAGAGGTTTTATGTTTGCCTTAATGGTTGGTGTTGTTGTAGGAACATATTCATCTTTATTTATTGCATCACCAATTATGTTAGATACTATTAAAGGAAAAGAGCTAAATAGCAAGAAGTAATTTTTTTAATTATATTTAGATTTTATTATTAATATGCTTTTATTTATTGGTGGTCCTGAAATTATTATAATTCTATTATTTATCGTGATCTTTTTTGGTTCAAGTAAGATTCCTGAACTAGCTAGAACTCTTGGTAAGACTATGCGTGAGGTTAAAGATGCTTCTAATGAAATTAAAAAAGAAATTAGAGATAGCGCTAATAATGTTAAAGATGATTTAGGAGTTAACAAGTAATGCATTCAATCATTTTTTTTATTCTAGGATTAATACTACTTTACTTGGGTGGAGAATTACTAGTCAAAGGATCTCTTTCTATTGCCAAACGTTTAAATATTTCAACATTAGTTGTCGGATTAACTATTGTTTCTTTTGCAACGTCTGCTCCTGAATTATTTGTTTGTGTTAAAGCCGCTATAAACGGAAATTCAAATATTGCTTTTGGAAATATAATTGGATCTAATATTGCAAATCTCGCATTAGTTCTTGGAGTTACTGCATTAATTTTTCGAGTGAAAATTAGTAGGCAAACACTGTATTATAATTTTCCATTTATGTTTTTTGTTTCTGTGTTATTAGCTATAGTTCTCTTTTTCTTTAATGGTATTTCTAATTATTTTGGTTATTTCTTTATATTATTACTTTCTGCTTTTATAGTATTTTTAATTAAAAACTCAAGAGATATTATTAATGAAAATACTGAAGATTTAAAAATTCATGAATCCTCTATTCTTATGAGTATGTTATTTATCATATTTGGAGTTTTTTTATTAAAATATGGTGCAGATTGGCTTGTAGATGGTACAATTTTCATTGCTAAATTATTTGATGTTTCAGATAGGGTAATAGCAGTTACAGTAGTTGCAGTTGGTACAAGTATACCTGAATTAGTAACCTCTATCATCGCTGCATTAAAGAAGGAAGAGAATTTAGCAGTAGGTAACCTAATTGGTTCAAATATTTTTAATGTTTTAGCAGTTTTAGGAATTACTTCAATGATTTCTGAATTAAGTATTGAAGATATTAAGATACTAACTTTTGATATACCTTGGATGTTGGCTATTACATTAGTATTAGCTATTATTATTTATATTAGTTCATCATCAAAGGTTACTAGAAAAGAAGGTGTTGTTTTATTATCTTTATATATATCTTATATCTATATGTCCTTAATATAAGGTTGTGAACTGTTTGAGATTTTCTTAATATTCAAAATCTACTATTTAATGCTTATAGATTTTACAGTTTCAACGATTCTGCCAGCAATTTTGTAAGGATCACCATTTGATGCTGGTCGTCTATCTTCTAACCATCCTTTCCAACCTTGTTCGACAGTTATAATAGGAATTCTTAAAGAAGCTCCTCTATCTGAAATTCCATAGCTAAAGTCAGTTATGGATGCTGTTTCATGAAGCCCAGTTAATCTTTGGTCATTAAATTCTCCATAGACAGCAATATGTTCTTTTGTTACTGGCCTAAAAGCTTCACATATTTTTTCGTATGTTTTTTGTGATCCACAAGTACGTAGTGTTGTATTAGAAAAGTTTGCGTGCATTCCTGAACCATTCCAATCTCCTTTAACAGGTTTTGGATGATATTCAATGTAGTAGCCATATCTTTCTGTTAGTCTATCAAGAAGATATCTTGCAATCCATATTTCATCTCCAGCTTTTTTGGCTCCTTTTGCAAATAATTGAAATTCCCATTGTCCACTTGCTACTTCTTGATTGATTCCTTCAAAATTTAATCCGGCATCAATACATAAATCTGCATGTTCTTCTACAAAATCTCTTCCATGTGTGTTTCTTCCTCCTACTGAGCAATAATACATTCCTTGAGGACCAGGATATCCACCTACTGGAAATCCAAGAGGTAATTGCGTCTGAGTATCCATTATGAAATATTCTTGTTCAAAACCAAACCAAAAATCATCATCATTATCATCAATGTTTGCTCTAGCATTTGATTGGTGAGCTGAACCATCTGCATTAAGGACTTCTGTCATTACTAAATAACCATTAATTCTATCAGGATCAGGGTATATTGCTATAGGTTTTAGTAAGCAATCTGAAGAACCACCAACAGCTTGTTTTGTAGAGCTTCCGTCAAATGACCAAACAGGACAGTCTTTTAGTTCTCCAGAAAAATTTTCAACAACTTTTGTTTTACTTCGCATGTTTTGAGTAGGCTCATATCCATCTAACCATATATATTCAAGTTTTGTTTTCATATTAGCTATTTAATTTTATTTCTGCAGAATTATAATTTTATTACAAAAGAAAGTATTTATTTTTTTTTGTGATTAAAATATGATTTATAATTATAAAAATTATTAATAGTTTATTAACACTCGATTGTTTTTATATAAAGTTTCATTTAAAATAAATTAAAAATTATTCATTATTTTAGCAACAATTAAAAAAATGAAATGATGAATTTTTTCTTACGATTTACTATAGTTTTATTTTGTCTTTTTTCTTTAGCATCATCGAATGTAAATGCTCAAAAGAAAAATAGAAAAATGGTTAAGGCGGATCAGGCTTTTACTTTGGAACAATATAATAAAGCTGCTGAGTTATACAAAAAGGCATATCAGAATACTAAAAGTAGAGCTCTTAAGTCTGAAATTATTTTTAAGCAAGCAGAATGTTATAGATTCTCAGGTAATATTAAGAGAGCTGAATCATATTACAAAAGAGCAGTAAAAGCAAAATACCCAGATGTAATTGTTTATTTAAGATATGCTGATGTACTAAGAATGAATGAAAAGTATGAAGAAGCTAAAGTTCAATATAAGAAGTATATTCAGTTAAACCCTACTGATGTTACTGGAGAAATGGGCCTTAAGTCTTGTGATTATTCTATTAATTGGTTAGCAAACCCCACTAGATATAAAGTTGAAATAATGCCTTTAGTAAATTCAAGATTTAGTGATTTTTCCCCTTCATTTGGAAATGGAGAATATTCTGAGCTTTATTTTACATCATCAAGATCTGGAGGGTTTAGTAATAAGATAGATGATAGAACAGGTGAAACTTTTACAGATTTATATTCATCTAAATTAAATAAAAAGGGAAAATGGAGTGTTCCTTTGATTCTACCAGAGCCTGTAAATACAGAAGGTAATGAAGGGTCTGTAGCTCTTAATAAAAGAGGTACTACAATGTATTTCACTAAATGTGATGTTCAAAAGAAAAAGGCATTAGGTTGTAATATTTATGTTTCAAAAAGAAAAGGTAAGATATGGGGTGCCCCAACATTATTACAGATTAAAGTTGATAGTAATACAACTTTAGGTCATCCTACAATTAATGAAGATGAATCCATCTTAATTTTTTCTTCTGATTTAAGAGGTGGTTATGGAGGTAAAGATTTGTGGATTGTAAAGCAACAAAAAAGAGGTAAATGGAGTGATCCAGTTAATTTAGGTCCTGCAGTGAATACTAAAGGTGATGAGATGTTTCCTTTTTTACATTCAGATGGAACTCTATATTTTTCTTCAACCGGTCATATCGGTATGGGAGGTTTTGATATTTTTAAATCAACTCCAGATGAAAATGATTCTTATTCTTCTATTACTAATTTAAAGTATCCAGTTAATTCATCAGGACATGACTTTGGCATGATTATTGAGAATTCTGGTGAGAGAGGGTATTTAACTTCTGATAGAAAAGGTGGTAAAGGTGGTGATGATATTTATCAATTTGAATTACCTCCTTTAGTTTTAGCACTAAAAGGTGTTATTACAGATTCAAAAACAGGAGCAATTTTAACTAATACTAGAGTAGTTCTTTCTTCTAGTGAAGGTGTTGCAATTGAAACAAAAACAGATAATACAGGTTCTTATACTTTTAAGTTAGATCCTCTACTGTCTTATGAAATTCTTGCTTCACTCGATGGTTATTTAAATAAAAAAATGACTGAAACTACTGTTGGTATTGATGAAAATAAAGTTTTTATTGTTGACTTAATTATGAATCCTGTTAAGAAAGAAATTATTCTTCCAAAAATAGAATATGATTTTGCAAAATGGAATCTTAGAGATAAATCTATTTCTGATCTTGATATGCTTGCAGAATCTCTTTTAGATAATCCGAATGTTATTATTGAACTTAAATCTCATACTGATTTTGTAGGTAACAATAAAAGTAATTTACGCCTATCTCAGAAAAGAGCTGATGCTTGTATTGATTATCTAATAAGTGTTGGTATTGATGCTGGTCAATTAGTTGCTGTAGGTGCTGGTGAGGACGAACCATTTGTAATTGAAAATAAAGATGGAAGATTTAAAGAAGGTGATGTTTTAACTGAATCATATATTAATAAGATTAAGTTTAAAAAGAACAAAAAGAAAGCTCATCAGTACAATCGTAGAACATCATTCAAAGTTTTAAGAGAAGATTATGTTTCTCAGTCTGAAAATAAGTAATTTTTAAATATATATTTTAAAAAGCGTCCTATTATTAGGATGCTTTTTTATTAAATAAAATATGGAAAACAGGTATAATCAAAGAGGTGTCTCTGCAGATAAAGAAGATGTACATAATGCTATAAAAAATGTTAATAAAGGTCTATTTCCTAAGGCCTTCTGTAAAATTGTTCCGGACTATTTAACCGGAGATAGTGATTATTGTTTAGTAATGCATGCAGATGGAGCTGGTACTAAATCATCTTTAGCTTACATGTACTGGAAAGAAACTAATGATTTGTCAGTTTGGAAAGGAATTGCACAAGATGCATTAGTTATGAATATTGATGACTTATTATGTGTTGGTGCAGTAAATAATATAATGCTTTCCTCAACAATTGGAAGAAATAAAAATTTAATTAATAAGGATATAATTTCTTCGATTATAAATGGCACTGAAGAATTACTAAATGAATATAAGAAGTTTGGTGTAAATATATTTTCTACAGGAGGTGAAACTGCTGATGTTGGAGATATTGTACGAACAATAATAGTTGATTCAACTGTTGTTGCTAGAATGAAAAGATCTGAGGTTATTGATAATTCAAATATTAAATCAGGAAACGTTATTGTAGGTTTATCATCTTATGGTCAATCTACATATGAAACTGAATATAATGGAGGCATGGGAAGTAATGGTTTAACTTCAGCTCGTCATGATGTTTTTTCTAAAGTGCTATCTTCTAAATATCCTGAAAGTTTTGATCCTCTCATGCCAGATAGCCTTGTTTATTCTGGGTCAAAGTGTTTAACTGATAAGATAATTGATAATAATTTAGATATTGGTAAGCTAGTTTTGTCTCCTACTCGTACATATTCGCCAATTATTAAATGTATTTTAGATAAACATAAAAATAATATCGATGGTATGGTTCATTGTAGTGGTGGTGCTCAGACAAAAATTTTACATTTTATTGATGACTTACATATTATTAAAGACAATATGTTTGCTGTTCCACCACTTTTTAAGTTAATTCAAAGTGAATCAAGTACAAGTTGGAAAGAAATGTATAAGGTTTTTAATATGGGACATAGAATGGAATTATATGTTGATGAAAGTATTGCGTCATCAATTATAGAGATTTCAAAATCATTTAATGTTGATGCTAAAATTATTGGAAGAGTTGAATCTTTTAATGGAAGAAAGGTATCAATTAATTCAGAATTTGGAGAATTTATATATTAATATGTTAGATAAACTAGAAGCAATAAACAAAAGATATTTAGATGTTGAGAAATTAATTTCTTCTCCAAATGCTATGGATGATATGAAGCTATATGTACAACTTAGCAAGGAATATAAGGACCTAGAGCCTATTATTAAGATTTATAAAACCTATGACTTATTATTGTCAAATATTGCTGAAGCAAAGGAAGTATTATCAACCACAGAAGATTTAGAAATGAAGGAGATGGCAAAGATGGAACTTGATGATAATCTACCTAAAGTTAGTGGTTTAGAAGAGGATATTAAAGTTTTATTAATTCCTAAAGACCCTGCAGATGCTAAAAATGCTGTTCTTGAAATTAGAGCTGGAACTGGAGGGGATGAAGCAAGTCTTTTTGCTGGTGATCTTTACAGAATGTACACATCATTTGCACAATCTAAAGGATGGTCTTTAGAGCTTGTTGATATTGCTGAAGGAACAGCTGGAGGGTATAAAGAAATTATCTTTAACCTTTCTGGTGATAATGTATATGGTCAATTAAAGTTTGAATCTGGAGTTCATAGAGTACAAAGAGTTCCTCAAACCGAAACTCAAGGTCGCGTTCATACTTCAGCAGCTTCAGTTATTGTTCTTCCTGAGGCTGAAGAGTTTGATATTGATTTAAAAGATAGTGATATTAGAAAAGACACATATTGCTCTTCTGGTCCAGGAGGTCAATCTGTTAATACAACATATTCAGCAGTACGTCTTACGCATATACCAACTGGAGTCGTAGCTCAATGTCAAGATCAGAAATCTCAACATAAAAATTATGATAAAGCCTTAAAGGTATTAAGATCCAGAATATACGAGATTGAGCTACAGAAAAAATTAGAAGAAGATGCGAAACACAGAAAAACAATGGTTTCCTCTGGAGATAGATCAGCTAAAATACGAACTTACAATTACCCTCAAGGAAGAGTTACTGAACATAGGATTGGCTTAACAAAATATAATCTACAGTCAGTTATTGGTGGAGAGATACAAGAATTTATTGATGAACTGCATTTAGCTGAAAATGCTGAGAAATTAAAAGAAGGTACCTCTAATGAATAAACAAGAACTCATAAATCAAATTTATAAAAAAAAATCATTTTTATGTGTTGGATTAGATTCTGATTTGTCAAAAATACCTGATCATTTATTGACTTTCGAGGATCCAATTTTTGAGTTTAATAAACAAATAATTGATGCAACAAAAGATTTGTGTATAGCATATAAAATAAATATTGCTTTCTATGAATCTAATGGATTAAAAGGATGGAATTCATTAATGAAAACTATTGAATATATTCCAGAAAATATTTTTACTATAGCAGATGCTAAAAGAGGTGATATTGGGAATACATCAGAAATGTATGCTCGTACTTTTTTTGAAAGTATGAATTTTAATTCCGTTACTGTAAGTCCATATATGGGTTCTGATTCTGTAGAGCCTTTTTTAAAATTTAAGAATAAATGGGTTATACTTTTGGCTTTAACTTCAAATAAGGGGAGTCTAGATTTTCAAACTTTAATTGGTAAGAATAATAATGAACTTTATAAAGAAGTTATTAGTGTTTCATCAAAATGGGGTGATGATCAAAATATGATGTATGTTGTTGGAGCAACTCAAGCAATTTCTTTGTTAGAAATTAGAAAGTTAATTCCTAATCATTTTATTTTAGTTCCTGGTGTGGGCACTCAAGGTGGTAGCTTAAGTGATGTTGTTAAATATGGTATAAATAGTGATTGTGGCCTACTTGTTAATTCTTCAAGGTCAATTATCTATTCAAGTTCTGGACTAGATTTTGCAAAATCTGCTAGATTATCAGCATTAAAAATTAAATTAGAAATGGAAGGTTTATTAATTTAAAGTTTTGACTACCAACTAATTTTATATACATAGTATCCAATAATTTCATGTATTAATTCCTCCCATCTTTCTAGTGTTTGTGCTCTAGGAAAAATTATTCGTTCTATATTTTGACTTCTATAGCTCATTGTATTATCTACAGTAAATGGGATTGTTTTTACTCCTGCTTTTTTAAAACATAATTGTGATCTTTTCATATGAATAGCTGATGTTATTAATAGATATTCATATTTTTTGTCTATAATTTTTGCAGTATATAGTGCATTTTCTTTCGTGTTTCTTGATTTTGATTCAATTATTATGTCTTTCTCACTAATCTTGTTTCTTATTAAAAATTCTTGTATAGTTTGTGCTTCTTTATATTTATTACCTACTAACATGCCATTCCCACCAGAAATGATAATTTTATTTATTATCTTAAGATTGTATAATTGAAGCGTGTAAATTAACCTATCAGCTTCCTTTTTAAAATTGTGTATTTTAGTTTGTCTATCATACTCGCTAAATCCTGCTAGTAAAATTCCAGCTTTATATTGTTTAGTAATTGTAGGTATTGACAAATAAGGTTCTTCCCATGTTTTCACAATTTCATTAAATATAAAATCATTACTAAAGAAATAAAAAATAATAAGAGAAGATATTAAGAATAATTTTCTTCTTTTTTTAAATACTAATGCAAGTATTAGTAGAATCAGTATCCATAATGTTGGTTTGATTATAAATGCAAGTATTTTTGATATGATAAAAAACATTTTATAAAAATAAATAATTTTATAAAAGACTTAATAAATTGTTGTAGTAATTTTACTAAATTGCAGAAATATATTTAAATTATTAATGCTTAAATTTCTACGTAATTTTTTTGAAATAAAATTTTTTGGTGTTAGTGCATGGTGGGGAGCTAAGTTAGGTATAAGTCCATCTTTTGTTAGATTATTTTTTATTTATTCAGCCTTTACAAATGCCATTACAATTTTTATTTATCTAATTATGGTTTTTGTTTTACGTCTAAGATTAGCATTGAAATTTAGAAGAAGAAAATCAGTTTTTGATTTATAATTAAATATGGATTTACAACTATTATTAACTATTATTTTAATTTTTATAGAAATAATTGCTTTTGCATGGTTAATTATAGATATTCAGAAATCTAAAAAAAAACAAGATAAAATTATTGAATTGGAATATCAAATTCTTAAAGTGGAACATCAGATTTTAAATCTTGAATCTAATATATTGGAGACAGAAGGTAATATTATTAAAGAAATTAAAAAGTTAAATCAAGCTTTGTCTAAGAATAAATAATTTGGAAGATAAAAAAATATTAGGAGTGTGTTTGTGGTTGTCATATAAGTTTGATTTAAATGTTTTTGGACTACGTGTTTTGTTTTTTATTTTTCTTTTATTAGGTATTGGCTCTCCTTTATTTATTTATTTAATATTGTACTTACTTAAACCATCTGATTATTAATTATGATTTATTTAATTACTGGAAGTAATGGTTTGTTGGGTCAGAAGATTCTTAAAAAACTAATAGACGATAATAGTGATGTTATTGCAACTTCTAAAGGTCCTAATAGAAATAAAAAAAATGATTCTTACATCTACGAATCCTTAGATATTACTGATGAAAAGGAGGTTTTTAGAGTTTTAAATTATTACAAGCCAGATGTTGTTTTTAATACCGCAGCTATAACTAATGTCGATCTTTGTGAAGATGAAAAAGATCTTTGTGATAATTTAAATGTTCATGCTGTAAATTATTTAGCTGATTCTTGTTTAACTATTGATGCACATCTAATTCATATTTCTACTGATTTTATTTTTGATGGAAAAAATGCTCCTTATTCTGAGGATGATCTTCCTAATCCTTTATCTTATTATGGAGAATCTAAACTCAAATCTGAAAAATTACTAATTGCTCACTCTTGTAAAAGTTCTATTTTGCGTACAATAGTTTTATTTGGAGTTGCAAATAACTTAACAAAAAATAATATTGTTTTATGGGCTAAGGAACAACTTGAAAATAATAATAAAATAAATATTATTGATGATGAATATAGGGCTCCAACTCTTGCTGAAGATTTAGCTGAAGCCTGTATTTTTGCAGCAAACAATAATTCCTTTGGAGTCTTTCATGTTTCTGGTAAGGATTTTATGAGCATATATGATCTTGTCGTTAATATTGCAAATTTCTTTAAATTTGATGTTAACCTTGTAAATAGAATTAATTCAAAAGCACTCAATCAAAAAGCTAAAAGACCACATAAAACAGGTTTTGTTTTAGATAAAGCAAAAAATATTTTAAATTTCACCCCTCACTCGTTTATTGAAAGTTTAGAAATTATTCATAAACAATTAAATATTAAAACTTAATAAAAATGAAAAAACTACTTTTTTTACTCTTTTTACCAATTCTATCTTTAGCTGAAGGAATTGATGAGAAAATTGATATGGCTTTTGCGCCAATTTCTAGTTTCTTTAGTTCGGTTGTTTTTTTTACAGTTTATGGTATTCCATTTGTATTAATACTTCTAGTTTTTAGTGCTTTATTTTTTACAATTTATTTTGGTTTTCCAAATATTAAATATTTCAAAATTGCCATTAATACTGTAAGAGGAAAATATGATCATATTGATAATCATGAGTCATCATCTAATTTTACAGATGTTAAGGGTACTATTAAAGATGAAAGTCAGGAAGGTGAAGTCTCACATTTTCAAGCTTTAGCTACTGCTGTGTCTGGTACTGTAGGTAATGGTAATATTGCTGGAGTTGCTTTGGCGATTGCTTTAGGTGGTCCAGGGGCTACTTTTTGGATGATTGTATGTGGACTTCTTGGTATGTCAACTAAATTCGTTGAATGTACACTTGGAGTTCAATATAGAGATATTGGTGAAGATGGAACAGTATACGGTGGTCCAATGTATTATATAAGTAAAGGACTTAATGAAAAAGGCTTTGGTATTTTAGCAAAAATTTCATCTGTATTATTTGCAATTTTTTGTATTGGAGGATCATTTGGAGGTGGTAATGCTGCTCAGTCTAATCAGGCGACTATAGTTTTAAAAGATCTTTTAGGTCTTGAGAGTACAGCTTCTGGTGCTATAATTGGTTGTGTAATAGCCGCTATTGTTGGTGTGATTATTATTGGCGGCATTAAAAGAATTGCTACTGTTACTGAAAAGGTTGTGCCTTTTATGGCTGTTATGTATTTAGTTGCTTGTTTATATATTATTCTAACAAACTTCTCTTTTTTAGATGATGCTTTTCAATTAATTATTTCAGAAGCATTTAATCCTACTGCTATGGGTGTTGGTAGTGTAATTGGTGTTCTTTTAGTAGGTTTTAAAAGGGCAGCATTTTCTAACGAAGCTGGCGCAGGTTCTGCATCTATTGCTCATTCTGCTGTTAAAACTAAATATTCTGCATCCGAAGGTTTAGTTGCCTTATTAGAACCTTTTATAGATACTGTTGTTATATGTACAATGACTGCCCTTGTTATTATTATATTCAATTTTGGTGGGTATTTTGAATATGGAGGTGATGGTTTAGGTACTGTTTATATTGATGGTATTGCATATGAAGGTGCTGGAATTACCTCACAAGCATTTGCTCAGTATATTCCATTTTCAAATATTTTTCTAACAATTGCAGTAGTTTTATTTGCTGTATCTACTATGATATCTTGGTCATATTATGGTTTGCAATCATGGAAATTTATTTTTGGTCGTGGTTTTTTAGCTGATTTAACTTATAAAATCCTTTTTCTAATATTTATTGTTATCGGTGCAGCATCAAGTATGAAATCAATTTGGGATTTTTCAGATGCTATGATTTTTGCTATGATTTTTCCTAATATGATTGGATTGTTCTTTTTATTTCCAACTGTTAAAAGAGAATTGCAAAAGTATCTAAGTGCTATTAAAGGAGATCTTAAAAAATAAATTGTAATAATTATTATATTAAATTTTGGATAATAATATTAGAAAACATATTAGGGAAATTATTGACTTTCCAAAAAAAGGAATATCATATAAGGATATTACTCCACTATTAATGGATGTTGATATTTCTAATTACATTACCTCTGAATTGGTAGATAGGATTAATCATTTAAAAATAGATGCTATTGTTGGTGTTGAAAGTAGGGGGTTCTTGTATGGTTTTCTTCTTGCTAATAGGATTGGAGTTCCTTTTGTGCCAATACGAAAAGCAGGAAAATTGCCCTCTAAGACAATTAAATGTAAATATGATTTAGAATATGGAGCTGCAGAAATTGAGATTCATGCTAACGATATAAAAAGTGATTGGAATGTATTAATTCATGATGATTTACTTGCTACTGGAGGAACAGCATGTGCAGCGGCTGAATTAATTAAAATGGCTAATGCAAATGTTGCAGGTTTTGCTTTTATTATTAATTTAACGTATCTAAAGCCATATGAAAGATTAAACTTATATTCAGATAATATTATTAGTCTTGTTGATTATTAATACTGATTTTTGTGTTATAATTTTCTTTATTTTTTCTTTTTAAAGTTTTTAAATTATATTTAAATAATAAATTAAATACCTAAACTTTTTAATTAACTAACATCATTACTATTTTTATTCTTAAATAATATTCTGTTTGTGCTTGTTAATGTAAAGGATATTTATATTTTTGCAATCCAAATTAAACAAATTTATGCTAGTAATACCTGTAAAAGACGGAGAGAATATTGATAGAGCTTTAAAGCGTTTTAAAAGAAAATTTTTAAAAACCGGTACATTAAAGCAAGTTAGATCAAGAAAACAATATATCAAAAAGTCAGAAAGATTACGTGTTCAAAAACAGAAAGCAGTTTATTCTGAGAACATGTTAAGAGATATGGATTAAATACTGTTTTAATTTCTTTTAAATTTTATTGTTAGATTTGTCTTAACTGAATTTTTTCAATGTATATAGATGAATTTTTAAATTATATTAAATCTGAAAAGAGATATTCAGATCTTACGATTACCTCTTATAAGACTGACTTAGCTCAATTTAATATTTTCTTGTTTAATAATTTTTCTATTACTAATCCAAATAAAGTTGATTTTAAGATTGTAAGAAGTTGGATTTCAAGTTTAGTTGAATCTGATTTGCAAAGTTCAAGTATTAATAGGAAAATTTCTGCTTTAAAATCTTTTTATAGATTCCTGGAAATTTCTGATTATTCTACACATAATCCTACATTAAAAATAATTGCTCCTAAAATTTCAAAGAAGCTTCCGGTATTTGTAGAGAAATCTAATATTAATGAGCTTCTTGATAAAGATTTTTTTGAAAATAATTTTTGTGGCCATCGCGATAAATTAATTATAGAGGTTTTTTATTTTACCGGTATAAGATTAACTGAGCTTTTAAATATTAGTTTAAAAGATATTGATTATATAAATTCTTCTTTGAAAGTTTTAGGTAAAAGAAATAAAGAAAGAATTATTCCTCTAGCTTATTCTATTTTAAATGAAATTAAATTATTTGTAAAAAATTATAATTTAGATAATTATCTGTTTACTAATGAAGATAAAAATAAATTATATCCAAAAAAAATATATCGTATTGTAAATAAGTATATTTCTTTAGTTTCTAGTGCTAAAAAGAAAAGTCCTCATGTTTTAAGACATTCCTTTGCAACTCATATGCTAAATAATGGTGCTGACTTAAATGCTATTAAGGAATTATTAGGTCATGCTAATTTAAGTGCTACTCAGGTTTATACGCATAATTCTATTGCAAAATTAAAGGCAGTATACAAGCAAGCTCATCCAAGATCATGATTTTTACAATGCATCTTTTTTATGTCCAATACTTTAAAATAATGTTTAAAATATACTTATTGATTTTTTCTTTAATATAACTAGTAAAAAAAACATATTTTTTTGTTGTTTATATTAAAAATTTAATAAATTTGCAGCCCATTTTATGGATGTTGTTCTTTATATTAGGTGAACAGAATAAGCCGATGTAGCTCAGCTGGCTAGAGCAGCTGATTTGTAATCAGCAGGTCG
>CAYNGO010000021.1:0-23263 GCA_964397025.1 uncultured Weeksellaceae bacterium | reverse complement strand
GTAATAATGATGCCTTCTTATGTTAATATTGGTGCATATGTAGATTCAGGAACTATGATTGACACATGGGCAACAGTTGGATCATGTGCTCAAATTGGAAAAAATGTACATCTATCTGGAGGAGTGGGTATAGGTGGTGTTCTTGAACCAATTCAAGCATCTCCAGTAATAGTAGAAGATGATGTATTTATTGGGTCAAGATCCATAGTTGTAGAAGGTGTTAAAATAGAGAAAGAAGCAGTACTTGGTGCTAATGTTGTAATAACAGCATCAACAAAAATTATTGATGTGAGTGGAGAAAAGCCAGTAGAGTATAAAGCCTTAATTCCAAGTAGATCAGTTGTTATTCCCGGATCAATAAACAAAAAATTTCCCTCTGGAGAATATGCTGTTCCTTGTGCATTAATAATTGGAAAAAGAAAAGAAAGCACAAATAAAAAAACATCTCTTAATGATGCTTTAAGAACATTTAATGTAGCCGTATAAATGCGAATAGGATTTGATGCAAAAAGAGCTTTTACAAATAATACCGGATTAGGTAATTATTCTAGAGATACAATCCAAATACTTAGCAAATTTTACAAAGAAGATAAGTTTTTTTTATACACTCCAAAAAAAACTCAAAACTCACGGTTAAATTTTATTGACACTCAACCAAATATTTATGTACGAACTCCGATAAGAATTTTAAGCAAACTCATAAAAGCATATTGGAGAAGTAGAAGTATTGTCAAAGATTTATTTAACAATAAAATTGATATCTATCACGGACTTAGTCATGAAATTCCTCTAGGTATTGAGAAAACAAATATTAAATCAGTAGTTACAATACATGATCTTATATATATAAGATACCCACAATTATTTTCAAATATTGATCGGAAAATTTATGATAAAAAATTTAGATCAGCATGTAAAAGAGCTAACAAAATCATTGCTATTAGCCAGCAGACTAAAAAAGATATTATAGATTTTTTTTCAATACCTGAGGCTAAAATAAAGGTTATTTATCAAGGGTGCAACCATGTATTTCAAAAAGAATATAGTACAGAAAAAAAAGAAGAGATAAAAGAAAAATATCAACTATTTGATAACTACCTATTATATGTTGGAACAATAGAAGAAAGAAAAAATCTACTGACTTTATTAAAATCTTTAAATCAGCTTCCAAAACACAATCTTTTAATAATTGGAGATGGGAAATCCTACAAAGACAAATGCATAAATTACATTAATGAAAATAATCTTCAAAATAGAACAAAATTTTTATCAGGATTAGAATTAAATGAAATGGCTTGTATTTATCAGCAAGCTCAAATACTTATATATCCATCAATATTTGAAGGATTTGGAATACCTATTATTGAAGCATTATTTAGTAAAATCCCTGTCATTACTTCTAAAGATGGATGTTTTAAAGAAGCTGGTGGGGCTGAATCAATTTATATAGATCCTCTATCTGAAAATGAAATATCAACAGCAATAGATAAAGTAGAAAAAGATAAAAAATTAAAAAAGAAAATGATTACTGAAGGATTTAAGCATGCTCAGAATTTTACTGATAATAAGATTGCAAAAAATTTAATGCAAGTATATACTGATTTATAATGATAGAGCAAGAAATAGAAAGATCATACAAAATTCTTAAAAAAGGTGGAATCATCCTATACCCTACAGATACAATTTGGGGGATTGGTTGTGACGCAACAAATAAAGAAGCCGTACAAAAAATATATTCACTTAAAAAAAGATCTCAAAATAAAGCCTTAATTATTTTAATTGCTGAATATACTAACTTATACAAGTTGATTGATAAAGTATCTCCAAATGCACATAAAGAGATGAATAATGAACAACCAACGACAGTTATTTTTAATAATGTTAAAAATATAAGTACAGGCATTTCAGCTCAAGATGGAAGTACTGCAATAAGATTAGTAAATGATGATTTTTGTCAAAGATTAATTATAAAGCTTGGCCAACCAATAGTATCTACATCTGCAAATATAAGTGGTGGCCCAAATCCGGAAATTTTTACAGATATAAATAATGAACTAAAAGATAATGTAGATTATATAGTAAATTTACGTCAAGATGAAATCATGAATAAACCTTCATCAATAGTAAAGATAAATATTGATGGAAGTATTAAAAAAATTAGATAGTGAATTATAATAAGTCATTAGATAAACCAATTTTCTCAATTATTTCAGAGGTAGCTGATAAGCTTAACTATCCTACATATGTTGTAGGCGGGTGGGTTAGAGATTTGTTATTAAAAAGAAAAAGAAAAATTACTGATATTGATTTCGTGTGTATTGGAAGTGGAATAACTCTAGCTGAAAACATCTCGAAAAAACTTGGAGACAAAGCAGCATTAAAAGTCTTTAAGAATTTTGGCACAGCAATGATTTCATTTGGAGGAGAAAATTATGAATTTGTAGGAGCCAGAAAGGAATCTTATAGAAGAGATTCTAGGAAACCAATTATTGAAGATGGAACTCTAGAAGATGATCAAAATAGAAGAGATTTTACAATTAATGCAATGGCTATACAACTTAACAAAAAGTATTATGGCGCATTCCTTGATCCATTTGAGGGAATAAAAGATCTAGAGAGAAAAATTATTAAAACACCTTTAAATCCAGATCAAACCTTTAGTGATGATCCATTAAGAATGATGCGAGCAATTCGATTTGCCACTCAACTTAATTTTGAAATTGACCCAAACACAATAGAAGCAATAAGAAGAAATGCCAACAGATTAGAAATTATCTCACAAGAACGAATTACAGATGAGCTAAATAAAATTATTTTAACTAATAAACCATCAATTGGCTTTAAAATACTTGAAGAAACTAATTTATTAAAAGAGTTTTTTATTGAGATGTGTAATCTTAGAGGAATAGAAAAAATCAATAATCATTCTCATAAAGATAACTTCTACCATACTCTAGAAGTTTTAGATAACATATCAATAAATACAGACGATCTTTGGCTAAGATGGGCAGCTATATTACATGATATAGCTAAACCACAAACCAAAAGATATGAAGAAGGAAATGGATGGACATTTCATGCTCATGAATTTATTGGAAGTAAAATGGTAAAAGGGATTTTTAAAAAACTAAAGTTACCCCTAAACTATAAAATGGAATTTGTAAAAAAATTAGTAGCTCTACATTTAAGACCAATAGTTTTAGCTCAAGATATTGTAACAGACTCTGCAATCAGAAGACTACTATTTGATGCTGGTGATGATATTGATAAATTAATGACACTTTGCGATGCAGATATAACATCAAAAAACCCAAATAAAGTAAAAAAATACTTAGCTAATTTTCAGCTTGTTAGAGAAAAACTTAAAGAAGTTGAAGAAAAAGACAGAATAAGAAATTTCCAACCTCCTATAAATGGCACACAAATAATGGAACTGTTTAACATAAGCTCTGGCAAAGATATTGGATTACTAAAAAGTCTAATTAAAAATGCAATCCTTGACGGAATTGTAGAAAACAACGAAGAAGATGCACTCGATTTCTTATTTAAAAAAGCAAAAGAACTTAATATAGACAAGAGATAATGAAATACAGTATTACAATTTATTTAGAATCAAAAGAAGATATTATTAGAAAAGTAGAAATTGACTCTCAGAATTCTCTTCTTGAATTACATATATTAATTGTAGACTCATTTACACTCCATAAAAATGAATTAGCTTCTTTTTATACGACAAATAATGATCTTGAATTACTAGAAGAAATCTCGCTATTTTCATTTGAAGAGAACAATAAAAGTTTAAATATGGAAAACACTACTATAGAGAGCGTCCTAGATATTAAATCTAATAGATTAATCTATATATATGACTATATGTTAATGTGGAGATTTTTAGTTGAGTTAACAGATAATAAAGGAGAAATAAAAAAAGCAGCATGTATTAAAAGTATAGGAGAGATACCTAAAGAAGCTCCAGAAATAATTTTCGATAAGTCAGAAAAAGAAGAGTCATATGAAGATTCTAGTTATGAAGAAGATAGTGAATATAATGAGCTATATTAAAAAGAATCTTATTATAATACTTGGTCCTACTGCAATAGGGAAAACTTCATTAGCAATTAAAATAGCTCAGGAATTAAATACAGAAATATTATCATCAGATTCTAGGCAATTCTACAAAGAACTTTCAATTGGAACAGCAACCCCATCTCCAAAAGAATTAGGAAAAATAAAACATCATTTTGTTCAGCATATTTCTGTAAAAGAAAAATATAATATTGGTAGGTTTGAGAAAGAAGCACTATTAAAAATTCAAGCTTTATTTAAAAATAACGACAACATTATTATGGTAGGTGGTTCTGGGCTTTATATAGATGCTATTTGTAAGGGTATAGATAAAATTCCTGAAATACCAATAAATATAAGAAAAAAAATAAATTCTGAATTTGAGGAAAAAGGATTAGAATGGTTACAAAAAAAAGTTCTAGAAATAGATCCAGAATACTTTCAATATGTTGATAAAAAAAATCCACAAAGACTAATAAGAGCAGTGGAGATATTTACTGGTACTTCTAAAAAACTATCATCTCTTCAAAAGAAAAAAAATAAAAAAAGAGATTTCAATATAATAAAAATTGGAATTAAAATGGAAAGAGAAAAACTATATAACAGAATTAATAATCGTGTAGATAAAATGATAGAAAATGGTTTAATAGATGAAGTGAAAAGCTTAATGTCTTATCGTAAATATAACGCATTAAACACTGTGGGCTATAAAGAATTATTTGATTATATAGATGGAGAAAATAATTTAGAAAATTCAATAAGCATGATTAAACAAAATACGAGAAGATTAGCTAAACGTCAAATAACCTGGTTTAAAAAAGATAAAGAAATTAACTGGTTTAATGAAAAAGAATTTGACTTAATAACTTCAACTATCTTAAAATAGTTACAGTTCCTTTAATTGGTTTGTATCCATGACCTAATTCTATATGATAGAAATACGCTCCAGCAGGAACATCATTACCTTTTTTATTTTTTCCATCCCAGGGGCTTTCATATCCAACAGATTCGAAAACTTCTCTACCAAATCGTCCATATACTTTAATTTCTGTATCACTATACAGATATGCTTGTTCAAGATTCCAAAAATCATTTACTAAATCATTATTTGGGGTAAAAACATTAGGAACACATTCTTCTGTCATAGCCGTGATTCTAAACAAAGTATCTAAAGTACATGCATTATTATCCATTACAGTAACAGAAAGAGGGCCTGGAGATAGAGCTAAATTAGTAGTGCTGTCTGTACCACCATTAGACCATAAATAAGTATATGGATCAGTACCTCCAGCAACAAAAACAGATAACTCAAGATCTAAATTTTCCAAATCACATTCTACCAGTTCATCTATAGGATCTAAGTCTATTGTAATAACTTCAATAGTAAAAAAAGTATCAACTTTACATCCATAATTATCAGTAACTTCTAACCAATGATCACCAGGACAAATATTAGCCTGTTGTGTTGCAAGACCACTGCTAGGACCCCATAAATAAGTATATGGACCAAAGCCCCATAAATTAGAGTCAGGTAATACAGTGGTTATTTCTAAGTCAACTATTGCACTAAGCAAATAAAAATCAACAATTAATGTATCTTCAACAAAACAACCATTACTTAAGTCTGTAGTTCTAACTACATAAGTACCTTCGCATAAATTAATAACATCTGATCCATTAGCAACTATAGTAGTCAAATCATAAATATTAAACCACTCATATGTAAAATCAGATCCTGAAGAAAGAGGAGAAACAATGACTTGGGAAAGATGATTTGAATCATTATATTCTACATTTGTTATTAATTCATAAGGAGTTAAATTAAAACCTACAGAATCTGTATTTCCACATGAATCAGTTGCAATAACCCAACAAGAGTTAACTAGTAAATTACTAATACCCTGGGTTGTTTCACCAGTACTCCATATATAACTTACTGGAGATGTTCCCCCACTAGTTTCTATACTAGCTGAACCTCCATCTGCACATAGTGGGTTAGTAAAAATAGAATCAGATATGAAAAACTCATCTGGCTCAGTTATTAATATACTATTACTTATAAAGCAACCATTATTATCAATCACTTCACAAGTCCAAAAACCAGCTCCAACAACAGTTTGAGATATTGTTGATGTATTAGTCCATAAAAAGTCAAAAGGACCAGTTCCACCAGTAATTAAAGCTGATATAGCAGTTAAACCACCATAACATTGCAAAGGATTATTAAAATTATCAAATTCTAAATTCAAAGAATCAGGCTCTGTCAAAGTAAAAGATGAAGTATCTGTACATCCTAAATCATCTTCAATAACTAATGTATAATTACCAAATGGTAATCCAAATAAAAGATTAGCAGAGCCTGTGCCATTTAACCAATTATAATTATAAGGAGATTGACCTCCGTTTGCTAATATCTCAATAGAACCATCACTAAGTCCATTACAAGAAGGCTCTACAATTGTACTAGTTGGGTAAATTGGATTATTTTCAACTATATCAAAATAAAACATCTGAGTACACAATGAATCTTTTACATTTAAAATATATGTTCCAGCAACTAGATTATCTAATATAGAGTCAGTACCATAAGTAGGAGTAAAACCCACCCACATCCATTCATAAGGAGAAGCACCTCCACTTAAAACATCTAGAGTAATAGATCCAGTAGAATTGCCATAACAAGCCACATCCTCAATTGTAACAAAATTAGATATCTCAAAATCTGCTTCACAGTTTGCAAGTAAAGTATCTAAACATCCAAAAACTGTATCCTCTACAATTATATTATAGTCTCCTTCACCAACATAGATAGAATCAGACATAGAATTTGATTCTAACCAATAATAATTTTGAGTTCCCTGTCCGCCAGTAACACTATCAATGAAAAACCAAATACTATCATTAATACAATTTAATGGAGTTAACTCAGTAGTAAAAGCCTCAAAAGGATTTGGTTCTGTTAACAAAAATGATGTATCCAAAATACAACCAAAACTATCAACAACAACTATATTATAAGATCCCATTGGTAAATTATCAAACAAAATACTGTCAATAATAAGAGAAGAATCACTTAGTGCAGAAAGCTGAGAGAAATTAGATGAGATTACTAAATTATCACTTCTATAAATTGTATCATTATTTAAATCTAAGATATAATAAAAATAATTTCTATTCGAATGAAATTTCCTACCACCATTAACTGCAATTTTCACACTACCATCATCTCCACCATAACAACTTATATTCTCCGTTATTAAAGTATCTATAGTTAATAGGTATGGATTATTTACCCAAGTAAATAAAGTATCACTGAAATTTAAAGTATCTACACAACCTAAAGCATCTGTAACTTCAACGCTATAAAAACCAGCTGAAACATTATTCAAAATGCTAGTTGAATCTCCTATAGTTTGTAAGTTAGCACCTAATAGGTTACTTGCCTTAAACCATTGATAAGTATAATACTCATCTCCAGTTGTATCGTTTGGAGAATAAACTCCTAATGAATCAAAAACGCTTGAATCTGGGTCAAATACAACACCACCAAAAGTAGGTGCTATTAAGACACCATCTGAACTTCCAAAACACTTAATCTTCTCCAACTGGCCAAGACCTACTGTTACCGGGCATGGAATAAAAAATACATATTCTATAAGAGAAAAAATTGTTTGGTCAAAAACAGTAACCCTATGTTTACCACATTGATTAGAAAATAAGGTATCATATGTGGCATTAATGATATATGAACTAGTATCAATAAAGTACCAATTAGTATCATCATAAGGTTGATATTCCCAACTATCATATTCTAAAATAAATGAATTGGGAGATAAATCAATTTTTATAAATGCAGTATCATTATAACAATCTATCCCCTGTATTGATACTGAATCAATTTGCGCAATACTATCTTGAATAAAAAAAATAGTTAATAAAAATAGAAGAACTCTTCTCATTATATAAAATTTAGTAGCAAATATACCTAAATATTCTTTGATTTCTAAATATCATTAAAATCAATAGTGTCTCCTGATTTTGATAAAAATGTATTAGGAAAAACATCTCTAGATTCTAATAAAAGATCATTAAGATCAGAGTATCTTTTTGAATAATGACCTAGCATTAATCTTTTAACATTAGCTTCTTTAGCAATTGTAGCAGCATCTCTTGTTGTAGAGTGACCGGTCTCTAAAGCTCTTTCTTTAAGGTCATGACAAAAAGTAGCTTCATGATACAACAAATCAACACCTCGAATTTTAGATATTATTTCTGAAAAAAAACTTGTATCTGAGCAATAAGCATAGGATTTAGGTGGAGAACTATGTGAAGTCATTAGATCATTAGATATTACATTTCCATTTTCGCTAATAAAATCTAAACCATTTTTTAAATCAATAATTTTATCATAAGGAATATTAAATTCCTGGATTTTATTTTTAATAATTTTTCTTTTATACTTAATCTCCCTAAAAATAAAACCTGAGCAATTAATTGTATGATTAAGTAATATATTAGAAATCTCTACACTATCATCTTTATACAAAACTACTTCAGAATCTTCAGGAAGAACATGAAAAAACAATGGATAGTTAAGGTCAGTATTTGATGCTGAAAGCTGAATATTTATAATCTCTTTTAACTTCGAATGAGCATAAATATGGAGTTCTTTTTTTCTACCTAGAAGATGCATACTTGTAATCAAACCAATTAATCCAAAATAATGATCTCCGTGTAAATGACTTATAAAAACATGATGAATTCTTTGAAAACTAAGTTCATATTTTCTTAATTGAACCTGAGTATTTTCACCACAATCAATTAAAAAAAACCGCTCATTTATATTTAATAATTGGGCGGTTTGATGTTTATTAATTGTTGGTATAGCTGAATCACATCCTAAAATTGTAAGCTTTAATGACATTATGGATTAGATATAACCATTTTCTTAGAAATAAAATTACTATTAGATCTTAAACAATAAGTATATATCGAAGATGAATATTTTGAAACATCAAAACTAAATTTATTAATTCCTTTTTTAGCTTGAATTATTTCATTTTCTACAATATTTCCAATACAATCAAATACCAAAAAATTAACCTTTTCTGATGAGCCTGTAACAAAATGAATATTTGCTTTATTAGAAACAGGATTAGGAAAAACATCCATAAGCTCAAATGTTGAATTATGAAGCTGTTGTATAGATGTTGTATTATTTGAAATATCAATATAATAATAATCTACTGTATCTAATTGAGTATAACTTCCAAGAAGAGGAACATTTATTGCTAAAGTTGAAGTTGTCATTATTAATGGATAGTAGCCTATATCAGAAACAGAAGGGTCAGTCGTTGAAAATATTTCTGCACATGCATATCCTCCTCCAGGAAATGAACAATTAGGCGGATCACATGAATATGAAAAATTATTTGGAAGCCCTAAGATACTTGTTAAATCAATATTAGCTATTGTAACATTAAGTGATAAACCATTTAAATCTACGACTGTGTCAAGTGGAGTTAAGACATCTATTTGTGAAGTATATGGTTGACCTACAAAGGCTTCTTCAAGATTAGTGATTTCATCAGGATATATCCCAGGTGAAGTAATTGAAGTATCAATAATACATTGAGCATTTACTGTAAATTTTACAGAAATTAAGAGAAACATTAAAATTAATTTTTTCATTTTTTATAATTTAATTAAACATCTAATTGCCTTTCGATATCCTCCATATCTATAAAATCATAAGCTTCTTGAATAGTAGGAACAATATTTAATTCATCACTAAAACTTATATTACTAACAATAACAAAAGAGCCTTTATTGGCATATGTAATTTTACCAAATGTAATAAATTTATCTATCAGAAGCTCATATACATCACTTTGTACATCAGTTAAATCTGCAATAAAATTTTTAACTTCTTTACTAATATTTAATTTAGAAAAATCATTCTTTTCAGTTAGTCTAAATACTAAAGTATTATTATTCATTATTTTATTTTATTTGACAATAAATAAAGAACTGCCATTCTAATTGCAACACCATTCTCAACTTGATCAAGTATAATAGAATGCGAAGAGTCTGCAATATCTGATGTTAATTCAACACCTCTATTTATAGGACCAGGATGCATAATTGTAATTTCCTTATCAAGGCTTTCAAGAATATTTAAATTTATACCGTATACATTGGCATATTCTCTTAAAGAGGGAAACAACTGAACATCTTGTCTCTCAAGCTGAATACGTAAAACATTTGCAATATCACACCATATCAGAGCCTCTTTAAGTTTAGAAAAATAATGAACACCAAGCTCTTTCAAATATTTAGGCATTAGTGTAGAAGGACCACAAACCGCAACCTGAGCGCCTAACATTTTTAAACAGTATATATTTGACAATGCTACCCTTGAGTGTAAGATATCTCCAACTATAACTATTTTTTTAGATTTTATATCACCATATTTTTCTCTTATTGAGTAAGCATCTAATAAGGCCTGAGTAGGATGTTCATGAGTACCATCTCCAGCATTTATAATTCTAGCATCTATATTTCTAGATAAAAAAACTGATGCACCTGGATTTGGATGTCGCATTACTACTATATCAACTTTCATAGCTAATATATTATTTACAGTATCTAATAAAGATTCACCTTTTTTAACTGAAGAGGCTGCTGAAGAGAAATTTATCACATCAGCAGATAATCTTTTTTCAGCAATTTCAAAAGATAATTTTGTTCTAGTAGAGTTTTCAAAAAATAAATTTGCAATTGTTATGTCTCTTAAAGAAGGGACCTTTTTAATAGGTTGATTAATTATCTTTTTAAAACTATCAGCAGTATTGAATATAAGATTAATATCTGATAAATTCAGATATTTTATCCCCAGTAGATTATCAACTGACAAATCATTCATCATCAAGATTTTAAAATTATAATATTATCGTTTTTATCTTCTTCATTAATAGAAACAATAACTTTTTCAGAATCAATAGAATCAATAACCTTACCAACATAATCTGGCTGAATTGGAAGATGCCTACTTAACCTTCTATCAATTAAGACAAGTAGCTCTATAAATTTTGGCCTTCCAAAAGGCATTAAAGCATCAATCGCTGATCGAACTGATCTTCCTGTATAAAGAACATCATCAATAATAACAACTTTCTTATTATCTACCGAAACATCCATATTCATTTTATGAGGAACAATAGGCTCTGTATTTCGTCTTAAATCATCTCTGTAAAAAGAAATATCGAGTTCACCATAATTAATTTTAGTATTAGTAAACTTTTCTAATTTACTAATTATTTTATTAGCAACTTGTGGTCCTCTAGGTAGTAATGATACAATAACAGTATTAGAAAAATCTTGATGATTTTCAATCAACTGGTTACATAATCTTGTGATTATAATATCTATCTGTTTATTATTTAATATTTGTCTACTATCAATCATTTTTACAAATATATCTAAAAAAAAACCCCGATAAACGGGGTCTTTAATTAATTTTTATTTTTATCCAAATCATCCTTTAAAGCATTTAGACTATCAAGATCTCCAAGTGTAGATTGTTGCTGAGAAGCTTGTAGTTTTTGAACTGCACTTTTTGTGCTAGCTGCTTTTTTCTTTTTTTCTTCAATCATACCTTCTTTAAAAGTAGCAGTATGAGAGACTAAAATTTTCTTGTTTTCCTTTGAAAAATCTATAACCTTGAAATGTAAAGCTTCATTTAAATTAGCTATTGACCCATCTTCTTTTTCAAGATGACGTTTGGGAGCAAAAGTTTCAACATCATTATTCAGTTTAACTAGACATCCCTTATCATATACTTCAGTAATCACACCTTCAAATTGACTATTCACCACATATAACTTTTCATGTAAGTCCCAAGGGTTTTCTTCAGTTTGTTTATGACCTAAACTAATTTTTCTATTATTTTTATCTATATCCAGTACAACAACCTCTAGACTTGCATCTACAGTAGTAAATTCAGCAGGATGTTTAATTTTTTTATGCCAAGAAAGATCAGAAATATGGACTAATCCATCAACACCTTCTTCAAGCTCAACAAAAATTCCAAAGTTTGTAAAATTACGCACCTTAACTGTTAACTTAGAAGATAATGGATACTTTGTTTCTATATCAGCCCAAGGGTCTGGCAACATTTGCTTGATACCTAATGACATTTTTCTCTGTTCTCTATCCAAGGTCAAAATCTTAGCTTCTAATTCGTCTCCTTTACTAAAAAAGTCATTGGCACTTCTTAAATGAGTAGACCAAGACATTTCAGAAACGTGTAATAAAGCTTCTATTCCAGCTTGAAGCTCAACAAATACACCATAATCTGCAACAACAACAACTTTTCCTTTAACTGTATCACCAACTGCAATCTTTTCATCAAGATCTTGCCATGGATGAGAACCAAGTTGTTTTAATCCTAATTGAATTCTACTTTTTCCTTCATCAAAGTCAAGAATAACTACATTAATAGTTTCATCTAATGAAACAATCTCATCAGGATGAGATACTCTTCCCCAAGATAAATCAGTAATATGAATTAATCCATCTATTCCTCCTAAGTCAACAAAAACACCATATGATGTGATATTTTTAACAGTTCCTTCAATTACCTGTCCTTTTTCTAATTTAGACATTATCTCTTTTGTCTGAACAGCTAAATCTGCCTCAATTAAAGCTTTATGAGAAACAACAACATTTCTAAACGACTCATTTACTTTAACAATCTTAAACTCCATTTTTCTACCAACATATTCATCGTAATCACGAATAGGTTTAACATCAATCTGTGAACCTGGAAGGAAACATTCTATACCAAAAACATCTACAATCATTCCTCCTTTGGTTCTACTCTTAATTTGACCATTCACAACCTCACCAGTCTCAAGAGCAACATTAACTTTCTCCCAAGCACGTAAAACTCTTGCTCTTCTATGAGATAAAATTAGTTGTCCATTTTTATCTTCTTGTTTTTCAACTAACACCTCAACAGTATCTCCAATACTTAAATCATCATTATACTTAAACTCTGAACTTGAAATAACTCCATCAGACTTAAAATTAATATCAACAATTACTTCTCTATCTGAAACATACACTACAGTACCATCAATAACTTGCTTAGATTCAACTACAGGAAGTGTTGCTGAATATGCATTAGACAATTCTTGTCTTTCTTTATCACTATAGATTTCATTATTAGTAAGATCATCCCAATTAAATTCTTTTTCAATTTCTTTATTGTCAGAATTGTCTTTAACATCATTAGCTTCTTTTAAAGAATCATCAACTAAAGGATCAGCTTTATCAGTAATTTCTATTGGTTCATCTAATACAGGCTCAGGCTTTAGTTCAACTACATCATTATCTAAAGCTGTTACTTCTTCCTTTTTAGTAGATTTTGTAATGGTTTTTTTGTCAGAAACAATTTCTTTATTTGTTTCTTGTTCTGGTTCTTGTTTTTTTGACATATCAAAAAAATTAATTTGTATCTTCAATCTAGTAGTTAAGGCTCAGATGTTATAGAATTAGAAGAGCATTTTTATAATTTTACCTCATCTAATTGCCTTAACTAACATCATTAAATGGGGCGGCAAATATACATTATTATTTTAAATAGCCAACATAGACAACACTAGTATTTCTTTATAAATTCTGCTACTTCTTCCATCAACCATCTTGGAGTTGAAGTAGCCCCGCAAATACCTACAGAAGAAATGTTCTTAAACCAATCTTCTCTTATTTCATTAACATCAGAAATAAAATAAGATTGTTTATTTTCGTCTTTGCACGAAGAATAAAGCATTTTTCCATTTGAACTTTTAGTGCCACTCACAAAAATAATAACATCATTATCAATAGAAAACTGTTTTAATTGAGGTTCTCTTCCAGAAACCTGTCTACAAAGAGTGTCATGAACAACAAATTTTAATTCATCACTTTTACCATCGGAGCTTAATCTATCTTTTATATTATTAATAATATTTTGAAATGCCGCAGGACTCTTTGTAGTTTGAGAATATATATATATTGGCTTATCAAAATCTACTTTCTTCAGATCTTCTTCAGTGGTAACAATTATTGCTTTACCATCAGTCTGTCCAACTAAGCCCGTAACTTCAGCATGCCCCTCCTTTCCAAAGATAATCACTTGACCATTTATATTTTTTATTTGCTCATAACCTTCTTTTATTTGATGTTGAAGTTTCAATACAACTGGACAAGAAGCATCTAGTAGTTCAATATCATTTTTAAGAGCAATCTCATAAGTAGATGGAGGCTCCCCATGAGCTCTAATCAAAACCTTACAATCACTTAACGATTCTAGCTGATCATGATTGATGATTTCAAGGCCGAGATTATTTAACCTGTCAACCTCTTTATTATTATGAACAATATCTCCTAAACAATAAAGTTTATTATCTTTTTTTAATATTTCTTCAGCCATCTCAATGGCGTATACAACACCAAAACAAAATCCCGATTTCTGATCAATTGTAACATCCATTAATTATGATTTTTAATTAAATTAAAAACTAATTCATTTTGATTAACAAAGCTAAGAAAAGTATTATCAATAACAATTGCATCAACAGCTTTGAGCAGTGGATTAATCTTCCTACCCACATCGTCTGAATCTCTCTTATTTAAGTTAGCTAAAACCTTTGCGTATGTCAAGTCTTTATTATTAGTTTTTAACTCATCAAACCTCCTTTGGGCCCTTACACTCACATCAGCAGTTATAAAAAACTTAACATCAGCATCTGGCATAACCTTAGTGCCAATATCTCTACCATCCATAACAACATTTTTTTTTGAACATATTTTTTGCTGAAAATCAATTAATTTATCTCGAACTTCTCTTATTTTACTAATACTACTTACTTGATCAGAAACTCTACTGTCTCTAATTAGATGCTCAACATTTTTTCCATTTAAAAATGTTTCTGTAATGCTTAAAGCTATATTATAATTAAATGAAATATCAATTTTTTTTAAACTTTGCAATAGCAAAGTATAATCTATTGCATTTTCAAATATAATCTCATTTTCAATACAATATAAAGTAATTGCTCTATACATTGCACCGGAATCAATATAAGTCATATTAAATTCTTTAGAAATACATTTTGCAATAGAACTTTTCCCACAAGATGAGTGTCCATCAATCGCAATATTTATTAACTTCTTTTTCATAAACCAAAAGTACTGAGATTTGTACTAACACTAAAAGTATTAACCTTTCCAGACAAATGATAGGCAGACCTACTATAGTTAAAATTAATATTCGCTAAATTAAAACCAAATCCACTTGAAAAACCTACCATACCATTAAATGTCTCAATAGTCATATCAAATCTTCTTTGAAAATTAAAACCCGCTTGAACGAAAATATTATTATTAAATAAATTTAACTCACCCGATAGAATAATATGTCGTAAAATATTTTTTGCAATACTTTCATCTTGCAACTCAAGCTCTCCTGTGTCATTATTAGTAAAACTACTTAATGAATAACTATTACTAATATTGAATTTATTTAAATGATGAAAAACTAAAGAATAAGTTAATGGAAGATGTTCTAATTTTTTACTTAAACCAAACTGTATTTCAAAAGGAAGTTTTTCATTTATAGATGTATAAGACTTTAATTGCTGACCAATATTTTTTACTAATAAAGTTGAAGTAAAAGAACTCTCAACATTAAAATAAGTTGATGAAATATTAGATGAAATAGCAGTTGCATTATAAGTTTCGTATTGTGAGGATAATAATCGAATATTTATTCCTAAGCTAACCTTGTCACTTAATTTTCTAGATATTCCACAAGTAAAAAACTGATCCTTAGCGTTGAAAGTAGAATTCTGAACACCTACTTCATTAGTTAGATTAAACTCACCATAGCTATTAGAATTAGCCCCCAAAGAAATAGATCCAATTCTTTTTAAGTGCTTAGAATAATAAAAAGAAACCATCTTAATATCTGAAAAATAATCAACAAAACTAAAAGCTAGTGCATTATGCATATCTTGATTTAGTAATGAAGGAGCTATTTGTGCTAAAGAAAGATCATTATCATAAATTGATATTAAATTACCTCCCATTGCTGAAGATCTTGCTGAATATTCTAAATTTACAAATGAAAAACTATTGCTAGTATTTTGAGAATAAATACAGATAGGGTAAAGTAAAAACAAAAAAACAAATCTCTTTATCATTAATCTATGGTAATTATAGATTAAAGTTAATTAATATTCTTTATCACACTAAAGCAATATCAATAACTTCATTCATATTATCAACATACTTAAACGTCATATCTTTTAAATATTGTTCATTAATAATTGTAACATCCTTTTTATTCTGAGATGATAATATAATTTCTTTTACGCCAGATCGCTTAGCTGCAAGTATTTTTTCTTTAATACCCCCAACAGGTAAAACTTTACCTCGAAGTGTAATCTCACCTGTCATAGCTATTTTTTCTTTTACTAATCGTTTGGTGAAAATTGAAACTAGTGAGGTAAACATTGTAATACCGGCGGAGGGACCGTCTTTAGGAGTAGCTCCTTCTGGAACATGAATATGCACATTAGTTTCCTGAAAGATATTACTATCAATATCATACTTTTTAGAGTTTGCTTTTAAATACTCCAATGCTAACGTTGCTGATTCCTTCATTATCTTTCCAATATTACCAGTAATTGTCAACTGTCCTTTTCCTTTACTTAAACTACTTTCTATAAATAATATATCCCCCCCAACACTTGTCCATGCTAATCCAGTAACAACACCTGCAATAGTGTTATTTAAGAATCTATCTCTATCAAACTTAGGAGGACCTAAAACTAATTCTACTATTTCAGCGTTAACATCTATGATATATTTCTGCTCCATAGCTATAGATTTAGCAGCGTATCTAATCATTTTACTAATCATCTTTTCAAGGGTTCTGACTCCAGATTCTCTAGTATATTGATCAATTATCTTTTCTAATACAGAATCAGATAAATTTAGTTTATCATTGCCAATTCCATGAGCCTTTAATTGCCTAGGAAACAGATGTTTTTGTGCAATTTTAACTTTCTCTTCAATTGTGTAACCACTAATCTCAATAATTTCCATCCTATCTCTTAATGCTGGCTGAATAGTAGATAAGGAATTAGCTGTAGCAACAAACAAAACTTTAGATAAATCATATTCTAGTTCAAGGTAATTATCATGAAACTGTTCATTCTGCTCAGGATCAAGAACCTCTAATAATGCCGATGAGGGATCTCCATGTGAATCTCTTGTTACTTTATCAATTTCATCAAGAACAAATACTGGATTAGATGATTCAGACTTCTTAATAGCTTTAATTATCCTACCAGGCATTGCTCCAATATATGTTTTTCTATGACCTCTTATTTCAGCCTCATCTCTAAGTCCACCTAGAGAAACACGTTGATACTTACGTCCTAAGGCTTCTGCGATAGATTTTCCTAAAGAGGTTTTACCTACACCAGGGGGACCATACAGACAAATAATGGGTGATTTCATATCTCCTTTTAATTTCAAGACAGCTAAATGTTCAATTATTCTTTGTTTAACTTCCTCTAAACCAAAATGATCGCGATTTAAAATCTCACTTGCTTTATTTAAATCAAAATTATCTTTTGTGTATTCATTCCAAGGTAAATCTAAAATCAAATCTAAAAAGCTTCTTTGAACAGAATAATCAGACATTGAAGGATTCATTCTTTGAAGTTTCTTTAGCTCTTTTTCAAAAGATTCTTTAACAGAAGGAGACCATTTCTTCTTTAAAGCTTGAGCCTGCATCTCTTCAATTTCTTTACCCGATCCTGTTCCACCTAACTCCTCCTGAATAGCTTTCATTTGCTGATGTAGAAAATATTCTCTCTGTTGCTGATCTAGATCAGTTCTTACTTTAGATTGAATTTCATTCTTCATTTCAAGCATTTGAAGCTCTTTTGTAAGAAGTTCTAAAACTTTAATAGCTCTTTTTTTCAAATCAATTTCTTCAAGTAAAGCTTGTTTATTAATCATACTAATACTCATATTAGAAGATACAAAATTGATTACAAATGATGAACTCTTAATATTTTTAATAGCTATAGATGCTTCATTGGGAATATTTGGTGATTCATCAATTATTCTAAGCGCTAAGTCCTTGATAGAAGAAACTAAAGCATCAAATTCTTTATCAGAATAAGGCTTAAGCTCTATATAATCTTTAATATTTGCCTTGTAATAAGGGTCACTTGAAATTACCTCATCTAATTCAAATCTTTTTCTACCTTGAATTACAGCAGTGATATTACCATCAGGCATCTTCAAAACCTTTAAAATTTGAGCAACTGTTCCAATGTTATTTAAATCACTAACTTTTGGCAATTCTATATTAGAGTCTTTTTGAGAGACAACACCAATAATTTTATTGCCTTTTTCAGCATCTTTAATAAGCTGAATAGATCTATCTCTAGTTATGGTAATTGGAATAATTACACCTGGAAAAAGAACAGTATTTCTTAATGGAAGAATTGGTAAAACATCTGGATTTTTTTCTTGATCAATTTTCTGTTCATCTTCATCACTCATTAATGGGAAAAACTCCGTCTCATCATTAATTACATCAGAAAATAATAAATTGTTGTATTGAAATTTTTTATTCATAGTAAATATCTTATAACATTATACAATTCAAGAAGTATGCCACTAAGATACTTATTGCCTTTCTGTCAGTTAATTCTCATTACGATAGCGTTTTGTCATATCGTATACTTTAGACAAAATTTGCCTATCCTCTTCTAAAGTACAACCTCTTCGTTTCATAACGACCTCAGCAGTATTAAAGAATTTTTCAAGTTTATGTATTGTAAAACCTGAAGCCCCACCCCAACTAAAAGATGGAATAAAATTTCTAGGAAATCCAGATCCAAAAATATTTGAACCCACCCCAATCATTGTTCCAGTATTAAACATTGTATTTATTCCACATTTTGAATGATCTCCCATAATCAAACCACAAAACTGTAACTCTGTATCTTTAAATGATTCTAATTTATAGTTCCAAAGCTTTACATTTTCATAATTATTTTTAAGATTTGAGTTATTTGAATCAGCTCCAAAGTTACACCATTCTCCTACAACAGAATTACCTAAAAAACCATCATGTGCTTTTGAAGAGTAGCCAAAAAACACAGAATTATTGATTTCACCTCCTACTTTACAATAAGGCCCAATAGTTGTTGGACCATACACTTTAACTCCCATTTTCAGAACTGAATTATTACATATAGCTAAGGGGCCTTTAATTAAACAGCCTGGCATTATCTCGACATCTTTACCTACATATATTGGTCCATCACTAGAATCAAGAACAGCGCAATTTATTTTAGCACCTTCTTCGATAAAAATATCATTTCCTATTAAATGATTACTATTATCAAGCGATAATAAATCATTTGATTTAAGTTTTAAAATCTTGATATCAGATAAAATCTCATCACCATTTAAGCTAAAAATATCTGTAAGACATGAAAGATATCTGAAATTAGAATTAGATTGTACAATATTTAAATCAGTGCTAACAAATTCAGAATTTCTAAAAGCTAAAAGTGTTGAATCTTTCTTCAAACATTCTCCTACACGTAAATTTTTTATTTCTGTAAGTATCTCATCCGAAGGAATTACTTGTGAGTTAATCCATATATTATCCTGTAAAATTGTCACAGGAAATTTTTCTGATAGATAGTTATCAGTTAAGACTGATATAGATTGAAAATATAAATTCCATTTTTCAATAATTGTAAGTATTCCTAACCTGAAATAAGAAATTGGTCTAGTAAGACTAAGAGGATAGAAATCTTCTCTATTAGTATCAAATAAAATTATATTCATAAACAAGTATTAAGCAAACTTAAATAAAAAACCCCACACTAAAAGCATGGGGTTTATTTATTAAGAATAAGAAATACTATTTTTTAAACTTATTATATTTGTTTTTGAACTTATCAATACGACCAGCAGTATCAATTAATTTAGATTTTCCAGTATAAAATGGATGAGAATCTGATGATATTTCCATTTTTACTAATGGGTATTCATTTCCGTCTTCCCATTTAACTTGTTCATTAGATTCAACGCATGACTTTGTTAAAATTGCAAAATCTGTTGACATATCTTTAAACACACATAACCTATAACTATCTGGATGAATATCTTTTCTCATAATTTTTAAATTTGGATTGCAAAAATAATAAGTTTTATTAGAATTACAAGTAGATCTTTATTTTTAAATTATTATAAACTTAACTCTAAAAGTAAATCATTTGTTTTCTTCACAGCTTCAGCAGATTCTTTAAGAGCTAACAACTCACTTTCAGTTAACTCAATCTCAACAATCTCTTCAATACCATTTTTACCTAAAACTACTGGCACACCAATACACAAGTCATTAAGACCATATTCTCCATCTAAAAATGAAGAACAAGGAAAAATCTTTTTCTGATCACAAGCAATTGAATGCACTAATGAAGAAACTGCAGCTCCTGGAGCATACCAAGCTGAAGTTCCTAGCATAGATGTTAAAGTTGCACCACCAACTTTTGTATCATTTAATACCTTTAATAGTCTATCTTCAGATAAAAAATCTGAAACCCTTACACTGTTTCTAGTAGCAAGACGAGTTAATGGAATCATCCCTTTATCTGAATGACCACCAATAACCATACCATCAACATCAGAAATAGGACACTCTAAAGCTTCACTTATTCTATACTTAAAACGAGCACTATCAAGAGCTCCACCCATTCCAATAATTCTATTTTTAGATATACCAGTAACCTTATGAGTTAAGTAGGTCATCGTATCCATAGGGTTACTTACGATAATTAAAATTACATCAGGTGAGAATTTCAACAACTGTTCAGATACAGATTTAACAATACCAGCATTTATACCTATTAGCTCCTCACGGGTCATTCCAGGCTTTCTAGGAATTCCACTAGTTATAACTGCAATATTGCTATTTTCAGTTTTTTTATAATCATTAGTGCTGCCAATAATTTTTGTATCAAATCCATTTAAAGAAGCGGTTTGCATTAAATCCATTGCTTTACCTTCAGCAAAATTTTCTTTAATATCTAAAATAACAACTTCAGAAGCAAAATTCTTCATTGCAATATATTCTGCACAACTAGCACCTACTGCTCCTGCTCCAACTACTGTAACTTTCATATTCTTTTGTGTTTTTTTATTTAACTTGTAAGTTTAGGCATCAATATTAGCATATTTAGCATTTGCTTCAATAAAAGCACGTCTAGGCGGCACATCATCACCCATAAGCATAGAAAATACTCTATCAGCCTCTGCTGCGCTATCTATAGTAACTCTTTTAAGAGTTCTAAATTCAGGATTCATTGTAGTATCCCATAATTGATCAGCATTCATCTCCCCTAAACCTTTATATCTCTGAATAATAACATTAACATCCTTACCTCCTTTCATATCTTCAATTATAGAATCTCGATTATTTTCATCCCAACAATATCTTTGATCTTTTCCTCTTTTTAAAAGATATAATGGAGGAGTTGCAATGTATACATAACCATTCTCAATTAATGTTTTAAGATATCTAAAAAAGAAAGTTAATAAAAGGGTTGCAATATGACTTCCATCAATGTCAGCATCCGTCATAACTACAACCTTATGGTATCTTAACTTCGAAATATTTAGCTCTCTCTCGTCTTCTTCAGTTCCTAGCGAAACACCAAGAGCCTTATACATATTTTTAATCTCTTCATTTTCAAATACCTTATGTTGCATTGATTTCTCAACATTAAGTATTTTACCCCTTAGTGGTAAAATTGCTTGAAAGTGTCTATCTCTTCCTTGCTTAGCGGTACCACCAGCTGAATCTCCCTCAACTAAAAATATCTCGCATTTTTCAGGATCTCTTTCAGAACAATCTGATAGCTTGCCTGGAAGACCAGATCCAGAAAGTACACTTTTACGCTGCACCATTTCTCTTGCCTTAGTTGCAGCATTTCTAGCTGTTGCAGCTAAAATAACTTTTTGAACAATTTTTTTAGCTTGTTCTGGATTTTCCTCTAAATAAAATGTAAGCATATCACTTACTGATTGCGATACAGCAGTAGTAACCTCTTTATTTCCTAACTTAGTTTTTGTTTGTCCTTCAAACTGCGGTTCCATTACTTTAACAGAAATTACTGCTGTTAATCCCTCTCTAAAATCATCACCACTAATCTCAAACTTAACTTTCTTTAACAAACCAGATCCATCAGCATACTTCTTTAAGGTTCTTGTAAGCCCTCTTCTAAAGCCAGAAAGATGCGTACCACCCTCATGAGTATTAATATTATTTACATAAGAATGAACATTCTCAGTATAAGAAGTATTATAAACCATAGCTACCTCAACTGGAACGCCATCCTTTTCACCATCAATATATATAACATCAGATAAAATTGAATCTCTTGTTGCATCTAAAAATGAAACAAATTCCTTTAGACCACCTTCAGAATAAAACTCTTCTTTTACAAATTCACCATCATCATCCTTCCTTCTCTTATCAGTAATAGAAAGATTAATTCCTTTATTTAAAAAAGCTAACTCTCTTAAACGAGTGGCTAAAACATCAAAATGATAAACTGTTTCTTCAAATATAGTCTTATCAGGAGAGAAAGTCACTTTAGTTCCTGTAATATCAGTTGTTCCAATTTCACGAACATCATATTGAGGAACTCCAATCTTATATTCCTGTTCAAACATTTTACCAGCTCTATGAACCTCAACTCTTAAATCTGAAGAAAGCGCATTTACACATGAAACACCTACCCCGTGAAGACCACCAGAGACCTTATATGATCCTTTATCAAACTTACCACCAGCATGTAAAACAGTCATTACAACCTCTAATGCGGAGCGCCCTTCTTTCTCATGCATTCCAGTAGGAATTCCTCTTCCATTATCAGTTACAGTAATTGAGTTATTTTCATTAATAAAACAATCAATATGAGAACAGTGCCCAGCTAAAGCCTCATCAATTGAATTATCAACAACTTCATAAACTAGGTGATGAAGACCCTTCATTCCAATATCACCAATATACATAGCTGGTCTTTTCCTAACAGCTTCTAAACCT
>CAYNGO010000020.1:19492-25304 GCA_964397025.1 uncultured Weeksellaceae bacterium | reverse complement strand
AAAAGCTATAAATGCAATAAAAAAAATTATTTAATTCTACTTAAATAAATACATTTATTATTTTAGCAGAATCTTTAAAAGGGGTGCCTTAAATATACAGGCTGAGATCATACCCATTGAACCTGGCTAGGTAATTCTAGTAAGGAAAATGAGTTAGTAAAAATAACTATACTATACCCTTTTAGTATAAAAGATAAAATCTTAAAAATGATAAAAAAACTAAATATAATTTTAATATTAATATTTGCCCCTACTATAATTTATGGTCAACAAGCAGATTCGATTCAACTAAAAAGAACTCTTCAAGAAGTAAGCATAAACGCAATAAGAGCAAATGAGAAAACTCCAATTGCATTTACAAACTTATCTAAAGCTGAAATTGAAAAATCTAACTTCGGACAAGACCTCCCCTTTTTAATCTCTTTAACTCCTTCAGTTGTGACTTCTTCAGATGCCGGTGCTGGAGTTGGATACACGGGACTAAGAATTAGAGGTGCAGATCCGTCAAGAATAAATGTAACAATTAACGGCATCCCTTTAAATGATTCCGAAAGTCAAGGAGTTTGGTGGGTTAATATGCCTGATTTCGCCTCCTCATTAGATAATATTCAAATCCAAAGAGGAGTTGGAACTTCTACAAATGGAGCTGGTGCATTTGGAGCAAGTATTAATTTAAAAACTTTAGGATTAAATAATAAAGCATATACAATCACAAATAATAGCTTAGGTTCATATAATACAATGAAAAATAATATTGAATTTGGATCTGGTCTTATTAGTGATAAATTTACTTTTGACGCTAGATTATCACAAATCTCATCTGATGGCTATATAGATAGAGCTTCTTCAGAACTCAAATCGCTTTATATTCAAGGAACTTACTATTCAAAAAAATCAGTACTAAAAGCAATTATATTTTCTGGGCATGAAAGAACATACCAGGCATGGAATGGGGTTCCATTAAGATATTTAGATACCAACAGAACATTTAATAGCTACACATATGAAAATGAAGTAGATAATTATAACCAAACTCATTACCAACTTCATTATAATAAACAAATAAATAACAGTACATATATGAATATTGCAGGTCACTTTACACACGGAGAAGGGTATTATGAACAAGAAAAATTAGGAGAAAATTTTGCAGATTATAATCTATCAAATATAGTTATAGGTTTCGACACTATCACATCAACTGATTTAATAAGAAGAAAATGGTTAAATAATGATTTTGGAGGCCTAACTTATTCCCTAAATCATACTAAAGAAAATCTAAACTTCACAATAGGGGGTGCTTATAATGAATACAGCGGTCAGCATTATGGAAATATCATATGGTCTGAATACTCAAGTAACGGAAATTACAACCATCAATATTATAAAGATATTGCAACTAAATATGACAACAATATGTTCATTAAAACTAACTACCAAGCATCAATCTCAACTTCCGTTTTTATTGATTTACAATTAAGGAATATTGAATATGAATTTAATGGAAGTGATATTAACGGTAATATGGGAGAGCAATCAATAGATTTAGAGTTTTTTAATCCAAAATTTGGCTTAACTCATAAGATTAATGATAAACAATTATTTTATGGGTCTTATGCAGTAGCTAACAAAGAACCAAATAGAAGTGATTATGTTGAGAGCAGCCCAAACTCTAGGCCATTGTATGAAACACTATATGATACTGAAATTGGATTTAAATACAAGTCTAAAAAACTGATGTTTAATACAAATATATACCTAATGGAATATGATAATCAATTGATTAAAACAGGTGAAATAAATGATGTTGGTTATGCTACCAGTAAAAATGTTAAGAAATCTTACAGAAGAGGAATAGAAATTGAAGGAAGCTATTTATTAACACAAAAACTAAGATGGTCAGCAAACCTAACATTAAGTAAAAATAAGCTTGATACTATCACACAATTTATTGACAATTGGGATACAGGTATTCAAGAAGCTGTAACGCATGAAAATACAGATCTTGCGTTTTCTCCTAATATAATTTGGTCCTCACAATTATCATATGCAATTAATAATAATACTTCAATGAATTTTGTATCTAAATATGTTGGAAAACAGTATATTGACAATACGTCTTCTAATGACAGACAACTTGATGATTATTTAATAAGTAACCTACAAATAGATTATAAATTAAAGAGTACAATTTTTAATACAGCAAAAATAAGTATACTAATAAATAATATTTTTGATAATGAATATGTAAGTAATGCATGGTTATATAGATTTATTTCAGAAGGTTTTGACCCTAGAGATAGTGATCACTACGTTACTAAGGATTCCGATTCTAGATATAATATGGCAGGATACTTTCCACAAGCAACCAGAAACTATCTAGTTGGATTAACATTAGGATTTTAGAGCTTAATCCTCAGCTCCATTTTAATGGGGCTGAGTTTTTTTCTTACTTTTGTAAATAATAAAATAATATATCAACATACATGGAGTACAATACAGAAAGAAATCATTTAATTATTCCAGAATACGGCAGGCACGTACAAAAGATGGTTGAACACGCAACGCAGATAGCTGATAAAGCTGAAAGAAATAAATGTGTTAACGCTATAATAAATTTTATGGGACAAATGAATCCTCATCTAAGAGATGTGAAAGAATTTACACATAAACTATGGGACCATCTATTTATAATGTCTAAGTTTGAGATAGATGCAGAATCTCCTTATCCTATTCCTGAAATTGAAAAACTTCAGGAAAAACCTGCAAAAATGCCTTATCCTAAAAATAAAATTCGATTCCCATTCTATGGAGCAGCATTAGAAAATATGATTCGATTTGCAGTAGCTATGGATGAAGGTCGTCAAAAAGAAATTATGACAGGTATGATTGCAAATCACATGAAGAAATCTTACCTTTTGTTTAATAAACATTCTGTAAGTAATGATACTATTAAACTTCATTTAGATCAACTTTCAGAAAATAAACTAAAGCTTGCTGAAGATTTTGAGTTTATTAGATCTGACACTGTAGTAACTAAGACAGCTCCTAAAGTATACAAAAAGAAATTTAAGAAAAGACGTTAAATGACTACATTTAAAGTTAAAGGGGGTTATAAATTAAGTGGAGACATCCATCCACAAGGAGCAAAAAATGAAGCGCTTCAAGTATTATGCGCAGTATTATTAACCTCAGAAGAGGTAATAATGGAGAATATCCCTGATATTCGAGACGTAAATATCTTAATTAATCTTTTAAAAGATTTAAATGTTAAGATAGAAAAAAAATCAGCCTCAACGTATAGTTTTAAATCTGACAATGTTAATGTAGACTATCTTTCGAGCGAAGACTATAAAGAAAAAAGCAGCTCAATAAGAGGTTCAATAATGATGATTGGACCGCTACTTGCAAGATTTGGAAAAGGTTTTATTCCAAGACCAGGAGGAGATAAAATAGGTAGAAGAAGATTAGATACTCATTTTAATGGATTTGAAAAACTTGGAGCAAAATTTGATTACGATAGTAAAGAAGAGTTTTATAAAGTAACTGCCAAAGAATTAAAAGGCACCTATATGCTTTTAGAAGAGGCTTCTGTTACTGGAACAGCTAATATTATCATGACTGCCGTTCTTGCTAAAGGGACAACAACTATCTACAATGCAGCATGCGAACCCTATTTACAACAATTATGTAAAATGCTGAACAGCATGGGGGCAGATATTTCTGGTATTGGATCTAACTTAATAACAGTTAATGGTGTCAAAACCCTATTCGGATGTAGACATAAAATTCTTCCTGATATGATTGAAATTGGAAGTTTTATTGGTTTAGCAGCAATAACTAAGTCAGAAATTACAATAAAGAACGTATCATATGAAAATCTTGGTATAATACCTTCGGTCTTTAAAAAACTTGGCATAAATCTTGAAAGAAAAGGAGATGACATATATATTCCTTCTCAAGAAAACTATACAGTACAAAGCTTTATTGATGGATCTATTTTAACAATTTCAGATGCACCATGGCCTGGATTTACGCCAGATTTATTAAGTATTATACTTGTAGTTGCCTCACAAGCAAAGGGAAGTGTATTAATACATCAAAAAATGTTTGAATCACGACTTTTCTTTGTTGATAAACTTATTGATATGGGAGCACAAATTATATTATGCGACCCACATAGAGCAACAGTAATAGGACTAAATCATTCTTCTACATTTAAAGCAACTACTATGGTTTCTCCAGATATTAGAGCTGGAGTTTCTCTATTAATTGCTGCTCTTGCAGCAGATGGAGAAAGCACTATACACAATGTTGAACAAATAGATAGGGGATATCAAAATATTGATCAAAGACTAAATGCTCTTGGAGCAAAAATTACACGAATAAACTAAAAAACCATGAGTAAAATAAAGATTATACTAATCATTCTATTTTTAAGTAACAATTTAATTTATAGTCAAGAAATTGGAACAAGTATTGGAGATAAAGCACCTATGCTATCTTACAACAATCCTAATGGTGAGCAAATGAGTTTATCGGATATTAAAAATAAATTAATCCTTATAGACTTTTGGGCTTCATGGTGTGGGCCATGTAGAAGAGAAAACCCTAACTTAGTGGATGCCTATAAAAAATACAATAAGACAAAATTTAAAGATGGAAACGGTTTCGAAATTTATAGTTTGTCATTAGATAAAAAAGAAGAGGCTTGGGTTAAAGCTATAAATCAAGATCAGCTATTTTGGGAATATCATGTTTCAGACTTAGGGGGCTGGCAATCTGAAGGATCTCAAAAGTATGGTATACGTAGTATTCCTTCAAATGTTATAATCAATGGAAAAGGAATAATTATTGCTAAAAATCTTAAAGGCCAAGCACTTCATAGATTTTTAGACTCTCAGAAAAAATAACTGTCAAATTGTCTTATTTTACTAATTGGCAAAGTTTTTGCATTATATAATAGTTAAAATGCTTTAATAATAATATGACTGTGAAAAAAAACAAAAAGGAACCTTCCAAAATCAAAAAAAAAGACGTAAAACCTTCTAAGAAAAAAGAAGCAAATACAAATCTTCAAGAACAACTTACCTTAGAAAAAGATAAGAACTTGAGACTCTTTGCTGAATTTGATAATTTTAGAAAAAGAACAGCTAAAGAAAGAATTGAACTTTTCGGAACTGCTAGCAAGGACATTATGACTTCTTTACTGCCAATCCTTGATAATTTTGAAAGATCTTTTAAAGTAAATATTCCTAAAGAGGATGACGGTGTTTTGCTGATTTATAATCAATTAAAAACTGAACTGGAAAAAAAAGGTTTAAAAGAAATTGAGAATCCAATTGGAAAAGTATTAGATACTGACTATCATGAAGCAATAACTAATATACCTACAGAAAAAAAAGAAGATAAAGGAAAAATTGTAGATATTATAGAGAAAGGATATTTATTATCTAATAAAGTTCTTCGCTATGCAAAAGTGGTTGTAGCAAATTAAAATTTAACTTATGTCAAAGAGAGATTATTATGATATTTTAGGAGTAAGCAAAAGTGCTGAAAATAAAGCAATTAAGAAGGCGTATAGAAAAATTGCTATTAAATATCATCCTGATAAAAACCCTGATAATAAGCAGGCTGAAGATATGTTTAAAGAAGCGGCTGAGGCTTATGAGGTATTAAGTAATACTGAAAAACGACAGCAATATGATCAGTTTGGTCATGCTGGTGTGAGAGGAGCTGCTGGAGGCGGTGGATTTGGAGGCGGTATGAACATGGATGATATTTTTAGTCAATTTGGAGATATATTTGGTGG
>CAYNGO010000020.1:0-19392 GCA_964397025.1 uncultured Weeksellaceae bacterium | reverse complement strand
GGAGGTAGCGGAAGAGGAGGTAGAAGAGTTATTAAAGGAACAAACCTTAGAATTAGACTTACTTTAAATCTCAAAGAAATTTTAGAGGGAGTAGATAAAAAAATTAAGGTAAATCGTCTTGTAAATGCTGAAGGAGTAAGTTACGACACTTGTAGTACTTGTCAAGGTACTGGTCAGGTGACAAGAATTAGTAATACTATTTTAGGTCAAATGCAAACTGCTAGTACATGTCATATTTGTAGTGGAGCAGGAAAATCAATTAAAGATAGGCCAAGTGGTAGTGACAGTAATGGAATGATTAAAGAACAAGAGACTGTTAAAATTACTATTCCTGCTGGAGTTGAAGATGATATGCAACTTAAAGTTAGTGGTAAAGGAAATGCTGCTCCTTTTGATGGTATAAATGGTGACCTACTTGTACTTATTGCAGTGGAAGAACATGAAACTCTTACTAGAGATGGAAAGAATCTCCATTATGATCATTATATTAGTTTTCCTGATGCAGCATTAGGAGCCTCTACTAATATACCTACTATAACAGGTAAGGTGAAAATTAAGTTAGAAAGTGGAATTCAAAGCGGAAAAATATTAAGATTAAAAAATCAAGGATTACCCTCTGTAAATAGCTATGGAAAAGGTGACTTATTAGTACATATTAATATTTGGACGCCCCAAAAAATTAGTTCAAAAGAGAAGAAATTCTTTGAAGAAGCACAATCTTCAAAAAACTTTGAGCCTCAACCAACCAAAAATGATAAATCTTTCTTTGATCGTGTTAAAGAAATGTTTGGGTAAATGAAAAATGAAATTTTACTTTCTGTTAAAGATGTAGTGAAAAAATATGGTGATTATACTGCACTTAATAAAGTTAGTGTTTCTGTTCCAAAATCAAGTATCTATGGGCTCCTTGGTCCTAATGGAGCTGGCAAAACAACTCTAATGAGAATAATTAATCAGATCACTGCACCGGACTCTGGAAGTGTTATGTTTAATGGCGAGAATCTCAACAAAGAACATATTAAAGATATTGGATATCTTCCTGAGGAAAGAGGGCTATACAAAAAAATGAAAGTAGGAGAACAAGCTCTTTATTTAGCTCAATTAAAAGGAATGTCATATACTGAGGCAATAAAAAAGCTCAAATTTTGGTTTGAAAAACTACAAATCACTCACTGGTGGTCTAAAAGAGTTGAGGAGCTATCAAAAGGCATGGCTCAAAAGATACAATTTGTTGTTACAGTAATTCATAAACCAAAACTATTAATATTTGACGAGCCATTTAGTGGTTTTGATCCTATTAATGCGGCTATTATTAGACAAGAAATACTGCAATTACGTGATAATGGAACGACAATCATTTTTTCTACCCATAGAATGGAATCTGTAGAGGAAATATGCGATCATATTGCTTTAATTAATAATTCAAAAACAATTTTAGAAGGACCAATTGATAAAATTAAAAATGAATTTCAAGCAAACACATATGAAATTGTCTTAACAACCAATCACCTGTTAGCTTGTAAAGAATTTGAAATTTTATCAAGTAAAGACAATATATATAATCTTAAAATTAATGATGGATTTAATATCAAAGAAATCATAAATGAAATAAATGATAAGCATGAAATAATTTCATTTAAAAAAGAAGTTCCAAGTGTTGAAGATATTTTTATTAAATCGGTAAATAATGAATAAAATATTCTTAATAATAAAAAGAGAGTACCTAGTAAGAGTAAAGAAAAAGTCATTTATCATTATGACAATTTTAGCGCCATTATTAATGGCTGCTTTAATTGTAGCTCCTGTATTTTTAGCCGATCAAGGTCAGGAAAAAAGACTAATAGCTGTTACTGAAATAGAGTCTTCATATGCAAAAGAAATTTTAGATTCTGAAAACATTCATTTTACAATTATTTCAAAAGAAGAGGCTGAGCTAATAAAAAACAATATTTCTGAATCACCATACTATGCGATATTAGATATTAAAGATACAAATTTCACACTTTATGGGTCGCAGCAAATAGGTTTAAATGTTAGAAATTCAATTGAAAATCAAATTGAAACAATAATTGAACGAAATAATTTAAAACAAGCAGGTATTGATATTGATATTTTAGAAAAGGCAAAAACAAATATTAATATTAAAACTAAAATTATTGATAATGAAGGTAAGACAACAGCCTCTAACGCAGAAGCAAGTATTGGTATTGGTTTTATTACTGGTATTTTAATCTATATGTTTATTTTCATGTATGGAACAATGGTAATGAGAGGTGTAATTGAAGAAAAAACAAATCGTATTGTAGAAATTATTATATCTTCTGTTAAACCATTTGAACTTATGATGGGAAAAATACTTGGAGTTGCATTAGTTGGACTCACACAATTCTTTTTATGGATTTTACTTACTATTGCAATCTCGGCTATAGCAGAATTTATGTTTATTGATACAACTGAACTTGCAAAAGATGTAAATTCAATTGATCAATCTGTTATTTTGTCCGAGTTTTCCAAACTAACGGGTGGCATTGATTTAGTGAAAATATTTATTTCATTTATTTTCTTTTTCCTTTTTGGATACTTAATGTATAGTTCCTTATTTGCAGCTGTAGGATCAGCGGTTGATGCTGAGGCAGATACCCAACAATTTGTACTTCCTATCACTATCCCATTAATTCTAGCTTTTATACTCATTCAACCAGTTATGGATAATCCTGATGGAATTCTTGCTTTTTGGCTGTCAATTATTCCTCTTACATCTCCAGTAATTATGATGGTAAGACTGCCATTTGGAGTAGAAAATTGGCAGTTAGTATTGTCAATGGTATTATTAGTCTGTGGCTTTATATTAACAACGTCCTTAGCTGCAAAAATATATAGGACAGGAATACTCATGTACGGCAAAAAAATAAGCTATAAAGAGCTATGGAAATGGCTCTCTTACAAAGGATAAAAACACGTTTTTTTAGTAAAAACACACTTTTTTAAGAGAATTTCAATAAAAAAACTTATTTTTTCTAAAAAAAATTAACAGCTTAAAATATTGATATTCAACAAATTAACAATGATACCCACAATTTAATGTTAAAAAAGTGGGCTTTCTATTAGGCTAGTTTTAATAGAGTAGTTTATCTTTGCCGGGTATTAACTAAATAAATAATAACTATGAAAAAGAATTTACGAAACATATTAGCCCTTGCATTAGGTCTAATGACAACTGTATCTTTTGCTCAGGACTGGAATGTAGATTCTAGAACTAGAATAGATATGAGTGGTGATATGGATAAAATGTCTACGTCACAAAGAGTAACTGTTGGTACTGCCTGGGGTGGTTCTGACTGGGGTATCGTTTTAAGTAGTGATGTAAACTACACAACTAACGACAACTCTGAAGTTAACGCTGAAGTTTATGAAGCATATGCAACTACTAACCTTTTTGGATTTGCTACAATGAACATTGGTCGTCAAGCATTATCTTATGGTTCTGGTGTATTTGTTGGAACAAATGACTGGTCAGCAAACAGAAATACTGTTGATGGTATGACTTTTGCAGTTGACAATGATTTTGTTGGATTAGACTTAGGTTTAAACAATGACAATGATGGAGCTGGAAATGGAACTGACCGTATGTGGTTAAACGCTTCAAAGTCTTCTGGAGACTGGAGTGCTAACTTATTCTACAGTGCAGTAACTGCTAACGAAGGTAACGAAGTAAATCAAATGGGTCTAGACTTTGCATATACTGCAATGGGTGGAGCTTTAACTCTTGATGTTTCTTACAACACTACAGCTAACGGTGTAGATGAAGATGGAGATATGATGGATGTTTCTGGTACTTATACAGTAAATGATGATATGTCATTAACTGCTGGTAGAACTTCGGTTGGAGAAAATGGATTTGCTTATGGAGCTGGAGGTAACATGTCAGGTGACTGGATGTCTAACGGTAACTTAGGTGCTCTTTCTGCTAATGAAGAAAATATGTACATCGGTGGTTCTTACAACATGGGTGCTTTTTCTTTAGGAGCTACAATGCATACAGTAACTAATACTACAGATGATTCTTATGAAAGAACAGCTTCTGAAGTTTCTGTAGGATATTCATTAGGTGACAATGCTGCATTATCATACAAAATGGTAACTGACAACAATGGTGGTGCTGATGATACTAATTACAACTGGTTAACTTTAACTGTTACTCCGTAATTACAGACTAAAAAATCTTAAAAAAAGAGCTGCAAATTGCAGCTCTTTTTTTTTACCTATATCTAGCAATTAACAATAAGGTGTTAAGAAAACATTATAGATTAGTAGTTCATTATAAATAGCTTTCTTATCTTGCGCCCAATATTAATATTAAATTTTAAACAATGAAAAAAGTATTTTTTACAGCAGCTCTTGCAATGACTACGTTATTTGCTTCTGCACAATTCATGGTTATAACTACAGTTCAAGAAGCTTCTGATGAAGCTGATGGTTTTGAAATGGAGCAAGTAACTAACAATATTGGTCTTGGTTATATGCTAAATGACAAAATCACTGTTGGTGTTCAAAGAACTGGTGAAGATGATGCTGGTGACACAACATTTGATTTATGGGCTCGTTACAACTTTGGAGACAATATGTGGGCTACTGTTTCTGCACCATCGGAAGATTCAAGCGAAAACCTATCAGTAGGTGTTGGTTATTCTTTAAATGTATGGAATGCACTATACGTTGAACCAAGCTATACTATGAAGTTAGATAGTGATAGTGATGAAGATGGATCGCTTAACTTAGGATTAGCTTACAGATTCTAAACAAAATTTTAAACTTTAAAAAAACCACCTTTTAGGTGGTTTTTTTTTGCTTTATTTTTTATTTAGAGAATAGCTCTTTAGAAAGTAGTAATGCTTTAGAAATCCCATTTACATTAGTTCCTCCAGCAGTTGAATAATATGGCTGTCCTCCTCCAGAACCAGATATCTCTTTAGCTATATTATTTATAAAGTCAGAAGAATTATAACCTTGAGAAACTAAATCATCAGAAATCATTAAACTAATTAATGCTTTATTATTAGATTTAACAGCAAGAACAACTACAAGTTGAGTTCTAGAACGAAGAATAGATGCTATCTCTTTCATAGAAGCTGGATGTAACTCAAGCTCCTTAGAAACAAAATTAATACCACTGATTTCTACAGCTTCATCTAGAAGCTTATGAGATAAAGTTATTAAAGCTTCTTTTTGGAAATATTTTAATTCTTTTTCAAGAGTTTTATTGTCTTTCTTTAATTTTTCGATTGAACCAAGAAGATCTTTATTCTTTAAAATTAATTCAGCATTTTTCACTAAATCATCTTGTTTATTTAAATAATCTCGTGCTACCACACCAGTTAAAGCCTCAATTCTTCTAATTCCTGAGGCTACTGATGACTCACTAGTAAGTTTAAACAATCCAATCTCTCCAGTTGCTAAAACATGTGTTCCGCCACATAATTCTTTTGAAGAGTCAAACTCGACAAGTCTCACTTTATCTCCATACTTCTCTCCAAATAGCATTAAAGCACCTAAATCTTTAGCTTTAGATAATAAAATATCATTATATACATTTAGAGGTATGTTATTAAGAATTTTACTATTAATTTCTTGTTCAATTTCTTTTAATTGCTCTTTAGTAACGCTAGAAAAATGAGAGAAATCAAAACGCAAATAGGAATCTGAGACCAGAGATCCTTTTTGCACAACATGATTACCTAAAACATGTCTTAACGCATCATGAAGCAGATGTGTAGCACTATGATTTCTTGAAATTGCTTCCCTCCTACTTTTATCTACTGAGGCAATGCAGGGAAATGAGATGTCTAAAGGAAGATCTTTAACAATATGATGAATAAGATTATTTTCTTTTTGAGTATCTAAAACAGGAATTTTTATTTTATTAAACTCTAAATATCCTATATCTCCAATTTGACCGCCACCTTCAGCGTAAAATGGAGTCTGATCTAGCACGAGGTTATAAAAAGTTTTTCCTTTAGAAATTACTGTTCTGTATCTGGAAACAGAAGTAGAAACTATATAAATTTCATATCCTACAAATTCTTCTTTACAACTTTTTGAAATAACACTCCATTCACCTATTTCATTATCTGCTGATTTTTTAGATCTTTCTTTCTGCTTTTGCATTTCTACTAAAAATTCTTTATCATCAAAATCTATATTTTTTTCCTTAAGGATAAGTTTAGTTAAATCCTTTGGAAATCCATATGTATCGTACAATTCAAATACTTGAGATCCTGAGATTATAGAAGAAGTACTTGTAAAATCCTCTATTCTCTTAAGCCCCAAAGTAAGAGTTTTAAGAAATGATTCTTCCTCTTGTTTAATAACGCTCTTGATTAAATCTTTTTGCGCTTTAAGCTCTGTATAATGATTACCTAAAACAAATTCTAATTCATCTACTAACTCAAATATAAAGGGGCTTTGCAAGTCTAAAAAAGTATATGCATATCTAATAGCTCTTCTTAATACTCTTCTAATAACATATCCTGCCTTAACATTTGAGGGAAGCTGCCCATCAGCTATAGAAAATGCAACTGCTCTTAAATGATCAGCAATAACTCGCATAGCTATATCAATCATTTCATCTTGTCCATATTTTTTATTTGATAAAAGAGCTATTTTATTAATAATCGGCTTAAAAATATCAGTATCATAATTAGATCTTACATTTTGCATAATCATAGACAAACGCTCAAAACCCATTCCTGTATCAACATGCTGAGTAGATAATTTATCTAAACTTCCATTTTTATTTCTATTAAACTGCATAAAAACTAAATTCCATATCTCAATCACATCGGGATGATCCATATTAACTAGCTTGTATCCAGGGGTTTCTTTTAGCTGATTTACTGGCCTGTTATCATAATGAATTTCAGAACAAGGACCACATGGACCAACTTCTCCCATTTCCCAGAAATTATCTTTTTTATTACCCTTAATTATTTTATCATCATCAACAAAACGTTGCCAATATTTTAGTGATTCTAAATCTAAGTCTAAAGCATCTGATTTATCTCCTTTGAAAACTGAAATATAAATTCTATCTTTATTAAGTTTACATTTTTCAGTAAGAAACTCCCAAGCTAAAGAAATAGCTTTTTCTTTAGAATAATCACCAAATGACCAATTTCCAAGCATTTCAAACATAGTATGATGATATGTATCATGACCGACCTGCTCTAAATCATTATGTTTTCCAGAAACTCTTATACATTTTTGAGAATTAGTAACTCTTTTGTACTTAGGTTTATCAATATCTAGAAAGAAGTTTTTAAATTGATTCATTCCAGCATTAGTAAACATCAGAGTAGGATCATTATTAACGACAATTGGAGATGAACGGACAATCCTATGATCATTATTTTTAAAAAATTCTAAAAACAAACTTCTTAGATCTTTGGATTTCATGTTTAATATATTTTATCTATCTAAGGGTCTTGAATTGCAAATCAATATTCTGAAATAGTGTATCTAATGTAATATTACTAAATTTGTAGTAATTATTTTAATATGGCAAAGATAAAATATTATTACGATACTAAAACGTTAAGTTATAAACGAATTCAGTTATCTAAACTAGAAAAGACAAAAAGGTACTTATTATTATTTTCCTCAAGCCTTTTTCTTTCTTTAGCAATATTACTAGTCTTTTTTCAATTCTTTGATAGCCCAAAAGAGAATAAGCTAAAAAATGAGATAAAAAATCTATCTACTCAATACAAAGTTATTGATGAGAATATGCGGCAAATTGAAATAGTTCTTGATGACATTCAACAAAGAGATGATAATATTTATAGAACTATATTTGAGGCAGACCCAATACCAAAATCTATTAGAAAGCAAGGGTTTGGAGGGGTAAATAGATACAAAAAATTTGCAGGATATTCAAATTCAGACATTATAATAAGTACAACAAAAAAAATAGACCAACTTACTAAACAGCTTTATCTGCAATCCAAATCATTTGATGATATCATTAATTTAACAAAAGATAAGTCAAAAATGTTAGCCTCTATTCCTGCGATACAGCCTGTATCTAACAAACAATTAAGCAGAATGGCTAGCGGCTATGGCTACAGAATACACCCAATCTACAAGACAAGAAAAATGCATGCTGGAATGGATTTTTCAGCAAAAACAGGTACAGAAATATATGCCACTGGAGATGGTGTAATATCCAAGGTTAGAAGAAGTAAAAGAGGATATGGAAATCATGTAAAAATTAATCATGGATTTGGATATGAAACGCTATATGCCCATATGTCAAAATATATTGTAAGAAAAGGACAAAAGGTTAAAAGAGGTGAGGTTATTGGCTATGTAGGCAATACAGGAACTTCTGTGGCTCCTCATCTGCACTATGAGGTTCATAAAGATAAACGAAAAATCAATCCAGTAAATTTTTATTATAATGACTTAAATCCAGAAGAATATGAAAAGATGATAGAAATATCATTACAGTCTAATCAATCTTTTGATTAATGACCTTTCAAAATAAAGAAAATCAAAAAATTTTCTATAAAATTGGTGAAGTTGCTAAGGAGTTAAATGTTAATGTTTCTTTAATTCGCTTTTGGGAAAAAGAATTTGACATATTAAATCCAAAAAAAAATAAAAAAGGAAATAGGTTATTTACAACTAAAGATTTTAACAATCTAAAGATAATTTACCATCTAGTTAAAGAGCGAGGATTCACTTTAGATGGAGCAAAAAAGAAACTCCGAGAAAACAAAGAAGATACTACAGACAACATAAGTATAGTTAGTCATCTAAAAGAAATTCGCAAGTTTTTGGTTGAACTAAGAGAGCAATTATAAGTCCAAATGGAATCTAAAGAAATTCAAAAAATAAAAGACCAATTATTAAAAGAACTAATTTCCACAAAAGCAAAAATTTTAGAATATACTGATTTAAGCAAACCAATTGCACCTGAAAATGCAATAGGTAGAGTGAGTAGAATGGATGCAATTAATAATAAAAGTATTGTTGAAGCTGCTCTAAGAGAGACTCTAAATAAATTTAATCAATTAAAAATTATTGAAAAGAAAATTGACGAAAGCGACTTTGGAATATGCTTAAATTGTAAAAAAAATATTCCATTTGGAAGATTAATCATAAGGCCTCATAGTCAGCTGTGTGTTCTATGCGCTAAATAAACACTAACTAAAAATGAAATTCCTAAAGCTAGCTATTCGCTATTTAAAATACCTTTTTACATCACAAAACAATTCTTCTTTACATTCTCCTCATGTGTATGAATTTGTGACAAATATTATTTACAGGAAATCAAAAAGCAGTTCAGTAAGAGACATTAATAAATTACGTTCTTTATTGTACAACAGAAATGATTATATTTTTATTACAGATTTTGGAGCTGGCAGCTCAATAAATAAAAGTAAAAAAAGAAAAATAAAAGACATTGCTAAAAACTCTTCTAAAAACTCTAAATACGGAGAATTACTATACAGAATAGTAGAATTTTATAAACCAAAAAATATTCTTGAACTTGGCACTTCATTTGGAATCAGTACTTGCTATTTAGGAAAAGGAAATATTAATGCAAATATTAACACTTTTGAAGGCTGTCCATCGACAGCTAAAATTGCACAACAAAACTTTAAGCAATTGAAAATTCAAAATATAAATATAATAGTTGGAGATTTTAAAAACACATTAGCTAAAAATATCAAATCTGAAATTGATTTGGCATTTATAGACGGAAATCATAATAAAAAATCAACAATAGAATATTTTGAGATAATTTTAAAAAAATCAAATAATAATACAATTTTAGTTTTTGATGATATTCATTGGTCAAATAAAATGGAAGATGCATGGAAATATATAAAAGAATCAAAAGAAACTACTGTAACTATTGATTTATTCTTCATTGGAATAGTATTTTTAGATAAAAAATTAAGTAAAGAAGATTATATAATTAGATTTTAAATAAAATGAAAGTATATACAAAAAATGGAGATAAGGGAAAAACTCAATTACTTGGGGGAACAAATATTTCAAAAGATAACAACAGACTAGAGTGTTATGGTACAATTGATGAGCTTAATGCACATATTGGGCATATTTATGATCAAAATATTGACTCTACATCAAAAAAAATAATGTTGAAAATTCAAAATACATTATTTGATCTTGGAAGTAATATTGCATTTGATCAAAAAACAAAAAACCTTACAATTCCATACTTAACAGAAGAAGATGTGGAAATAATTGAAAATTCAATAGATGCAATGGAAAAAAAATTACCTAAACTAATAAATTTTATTCTTCCATCTGGTCATTCAACATCTTCATTGTGCCACATTGCAAGAACAGTATGTAGAAGAGCTGAAAGATCTCTGGTTAAATTAATGAGAAAAGAAAAAGTTGAGGAAATTAATATTAAGTACTTAAACAGATTATCTGACTTCTTGTTTGTTTTATCACGATATATCTTATTGCTAAATAAGAAAGAAGAAGTTTTATGGCAAAAAAAACCATAATTGAGCTTATAATTGACTAAAAAAATTACTTTTGCAAAAAAAACGTTGTTATGTATTGGACATTAGAACTAGCATCTAAGTTAGAAGACGCCCCTTGGCCTGCTACAAAAGACGAATTAATTGATTTTGCCATAAGATCAGGAGCTCCTATGGAAGTTGTTGAAAATTTACAAGAACTTATTGAAGATGAACCTGGTATTCAATGGGAAACAATTGAGGATATTTGGCCTGACTATCCATCAAAAGAAGATTTTTTCTTTAATGAAGATGAGTATTAATTAAAAGGTCGATTTCGACCTTTTTTCCTTTGCATACTCTACTAATAGAACTACATTTGTTTATATTATAATAAAAAAAATGGCTGGAATATTCAATGTTATAACTAAATTCTTTGGAAATAAATATGACAAAGACATAAAAAAAATCAGGCCAATTATTCTTGAAATTCATAAAGAATATGAAAAAATCTCACAGCTCTCAAATAATAATCTTAGAGAGCAAACCAATATTCTAAAAAATAAAATTACTGATTACATTAGTGAAGAAAAAAAAGAAATCAGCAATTTAAAAACTAATTCAAACCAAGAATTCACCTCAGTACAGGATAAAGAAAAAATATACGAACAAATTGATATTCTTGAAAAAGAGATTGTTATAAAAATTGAAGAAGTTCTAAATACGATACTTCCAACTGCATTTGCTGTTATGAAAGAAACAGCAAAAAGATTTCAAGAAAATAATACCATTACAGTACAAGCAACTGAATTTGATAAAGAATTAGCCTCAAAAAAAGATTTTGTTTCTATTGAAAAAAACAATGCTATTTATAGAAATTCATGGAATGCAGCTGGAGTGGAAGTAACTTGGGATATGGTGCATTATGACGTGCAATTAATAGGTGGAGTTGTATTACATGATGGTAAAATTGCTGAAATGCAAACCGGAGAAGGAAAAACACTTGTCGCTACTCTTCCTGTATATTTAAATGCTCTAACAGGATTAGGAGTTCATCTAGTTACAGTAAATAATTATCTTGCTAAACGAGATAGTGAATGGATGGGACCGCTATTTCAATTTCACGGTCTAAGTATTGATTGTATTGATAATCATCAACCAAATTCTGAAGAACGTCGCAAAGCATATTTAGCTGATATTACTTATGGAACAAATAATGAATTTGGCTTTGATTACTTAAGAGACAACATGGCTAAAAGACCTGCAGATTTAGTTCAAAGAAAACTAAATTATTCTATAGTTGATGAAGTTGATTCTGTATTAATTGATGATGCTAGAACACCACTAATTATTTCAGGACCTACTCCACAAGGAGATGTGCATGAATATAATGAGCTTAAGCACAAAGTTGATCAGTTAGCAAAAGTGCAACAAAAATATGTTACCTCTATTCTATCTGAATCCAAAAAACTTTTTAAAGATGGAGATAAAGAACAGGGTGGCTTTAATTTATTTAGAGCATTTCGAGGTTTACCAAAGAATAAAGCATTAATTAAATTCTTAAGTGAAGACGGAATAAGAGCACAATTACAAAAGACTGAAAACTTCTATATGCAAGATCAAAACAAAGAAATGCATATTGTAGATGAAGAGCTATTCTTTGTTATTGATGAAAAAACAAATTCTATTGAACTGACTGAAAAAGGCCTAAATCTTATTACAACTTCAATAGATAACAAGGATTTTTTTATTCTTCCAGATGTTGGTCAAGAAATTGCTGGTATTGAAAAATCTCAAGTAACAGATCAAGAAAAAGCTATCCAAAAAGAATCTTTACTCAGAAACTTCTCAATAAAAAGTGAGAGAATTCATACCATAAATCAATTACTTAAAGCATACACTCTATTTGAAAAAGATGTTGAATATGTAGTTATGGATAATAAAGTGAAAATAGTTGATGAACAAACTGGAAGAATTATGGATGGAAGAAGATATTCTGATGGTCTTCATCAAGCTATTGAAGCAAAGGAAAATGTAAAAATAGAAGCAGCCACTCAAACTTATGCTACTGTTACATTACAGAATTATTTTAGAATGTATAATAAAATTTCTGGAATGACAGGTACTGCAGAAACAGAGGCTGGAGAATTCTGGGAAATATACAAACTAGATGTTATCTCAATACCTACAAATAAACCAATTCAACGAGATGACAAAGATGATTTAGTATACAAAACAAATAGAGAGAAATATAATGCTGTCATTGATGATATAGATTCTCTCTGTAAGCAAGGAAGACCTGTTTTAGTTGGTACTACTTCTATTGAAATATCTGAACTTTTAAGTACTATTCTAAGAAAAAGGGGAATTAAGCATAATGTTTTAAATGCTAAACTTCATCAAAAAGAAGCTGATATTGTTGCAGAGGCAGGTAATAAAAGTATTGTAACAATTGCAACAAATATGGCAGGTCGAGGAACTGATATTAAACTATCAAAAGAAGTGAAAGATTCAGGTGGTCTAGCTATTATTGGTACTGAACGTCATGATTCAAGAAGAGTAGATAGACAGCTTAGAGGTAGAGCAGGAAGACAAGGAGATCCCGGTTCGTCTCAATTCTATGTCTCATTAGAAGATAATCTTATGAGACTTTTCGGTTCTGAAAGGATTGCGAAATTAATGGATAGAATGGGTCTTGAAGAAGGCGAGGTTATCCAACACTCTATGGTAAGTAAGTCAATTGAAAGAGCGCAAAAGAAAGTTGAAGAAAATAATTTTGGAATAAGAAAAAGACTTTTAGAATATGACGATGTAATGAATCTACAAAGAGAAGTTATTTACAAAAAACGAAGACATGCTTTATATGGAGACAGACTATCATTAGATATCTCAAATAGTATTTATGACACTTGTGAAGGGATTATTAATGACACTCATGATGTTAAAGATTATGATTTATACAAATCTTCATTAATGAGAGTTTTATCTATAAATAACCCAATAACAAAAGAAAAATTTACAGATAATACTAAGGATGAAATAATAGAAGATACATTTGATAAATGTTATAAAAACTATCAATTAAAATCAAAATCAATTGCACAACAAGCATATCCAGTGATTAAAGATGTATTTGATAAACAAGGAGCTACATATGAAAATATTGTTATTCCATTTACTGATGGTCTAAAGACTCTGCAAGTAGTAACCAATTTAGCAGATGCTGTAAAATCTGAAGGAAATAACATTCCCAAATCAATTGAAAAAAGTGTAACATTAGCTATTATAGATAATATTTGGAAAGATCATCTTAGAGAAATGGATGATCTAAAGCAATCAGTTCAAAATGCTCAATATGAACAAAAAGATCCCTTGTTAATTTATAAATTTGAATCTTTTAATCTTTTTAAAGAATTAATATTAAAAATAAATAAAGAGATTGTTTCATTTTTATTAAAATCTGGACTTCCCTCAAATTCAGAACAAATTAAGGAAGAAAAAAATTCTGATTATCAGAAAAATTTAGAAACAAGTAGACCTGAAAACAATGTTTCAAATCGTCAAAATCAAAAAGAAATTCAAAAAACTCAACCTGTTAGAGTTGAACAAAAAACTAATAGAAATGACCCTTGCCCGTGCGGATCAGGTAAGAAATTCAAAAAATGTCATGGTCAATAATTTAGAATTATAATTCTAAATTTGATATTACTATTTTAGATACCTAAAATCATGTTTATCTTTAATATCCTGAAGTAAATTAAAAATAAGGCTGATAACATTATTAACATCATCTTTACTTACAGCTTCAACAGTTGTATGCATATATCTTAAAGGAAGCGATATTAGTGCTGAAGCAACTCCACCTGTAGAAAATGCAAAAGCATCAGTATCAGTTCCTGTTGCTCTTGAAGCAGCGCCACGTTGGAATGGTATCTTATTATTTTCTGCTGATTTTATAATAAGATCTAACAGATTGTTTTGCACTGCAGGACCATAAAAAAGAACTGGACCATCGCCACACTTAGTATCTCCTTGTTTGATTTTATTAATCATAGGGGTATGTGTATCATGACAAACATCAGTTACTATGGCCACATCTGGCTTAATAGTTTCCACAATCATTTGAGCACCTCTTAAACCAACTTCTTCTTGAACAGAATTTGTTATATATAATCCAAAAGGAAGCTTAATTTTATTTTTCTTTAAAAGTCTTGCAACCTCAGCAATCATAAAACCTCCAACCCTATTATCTAATGCTCTACCAACATAATACTTGTTGTTAAGGACCATAAACTTATCTTCATAAGTTACTACACATCCAACATGTATACCGAGCTCTTCAATTTCTTTTTTAGAGCTACATCCACAATCAAGAAATATATTATCTAATTTAGGTGTTTTTTCATCAGCAGCAGTTCTAGTGTGAATTGCTGGCCACCCAAAAACAGCTTTTACAATACCCTTTTTGGTATGAATATTAACTCTCTTAGATGGGGCTATTTGATGATCCGAACCGCCATTACGCCTTAAATATATAAAACCCTCTTTTGTAATATAATGTACAAACCAAGATATTTCATCTGCATGAGCTTCTATTACAACTTTATATTTAGCTTCTGGATTAATCACCCCAACAACAGTTCCATATGTATCAACAAAATGAGTGTCTATATATGGCGTAATATACTTAAGCCATAATTTCTGACCTTCACTCTCAAATCCAGTTGGGGAAGGATTATTAATATATTGTTCTAAAAATAGTTCTGAATCGTTTGTAATAACTTTTTTTGTTTTCATATCTTATTTATTAAATGAGTTAACTCCTCTGTCTAGCCAATCTTTAAAAAGCTCAACAGATCCATAGTCCTGATAATTAGCAGGTTCTAATAGTTGTTTTTCATTATGGTCTAGCAAAACATAGTATGGTTGAGAATTCGTTCCAAAGGTATTTGCTTGAAGAACCATCCACTTATCACCCGTAGTCTTAACTTTCTTTTTCTTTCCGGCCATAGTTGTAACATATTGTTCTTCTATTGGCAAGTCAATTCTTTCATCAACATATAAAGAAACTAAAACAACATCTTTACCCAACATCTCCTTTACATCTTTATTTGACCAAACCTGTTCTTCCATTTTTCTACAATTAACGCATGCATGACCAGTAAAATCTAGCATAAGGGGCTTCCCTACACTTTTAGCGTAAATAAGACCTTCATTATAATCATGAAAAACCATAAGTCCTTGAGGACCTATATGTTGACCTTTTTCTATATGTGAGTTTGTGTGTGAATTATTTGACACAGATCCAACTCCTGAGGGAGATTCACTATATTGCATAGGAGGTGGGAATGCATTAATAATTTTCAATGGAGCCCCCCATAATCCTGGAATCATATATATGGTTAATGTACCAGAAAGAATAGCAACCGACAATCTACTAACTGAGATATACTTAAGATCAGAATCATGAGCAAACTTTATAAAACCAAGTAAATACATTGTTAATAGAGCAAATATTACAATCCATATTGCAATAAACAATTCTCTTTCTAGTAAATGAGCTTGTAAAACAAGATCTGCATTAGATAAAAATTTAAATGCTAAAGCGATTTCTAAAAAACCTAATGTTACTTTAACAGAGTTTAGCCACCCCCCGGATTGTGGTAAGGAGTTTAACCATCCAGGAAAAGCAGCAAATAGTGCAAATGGTAGGGCTATAGCAAGAGAAAAACCTAACATACCTACAATGGGACCAAAATAACCTCCAGTTGCTGCTTCAACTAAAAGAGTACCAACTATAGGTCCAGTGCAAGAAAAAGAAACTAGAGCTAAAGTAAATGCCATAAAGAAAATACCTAATAAACCACCTTTATCAGATGCCTTATCGCTTTTATTCGCCCAAGAGGTTGGAAGTTGAATCTCAAAAGCTCCTAGAAATGAAGCTCCAAAAATTATTAAGAGAAGAAAGAATCCAATATTAAAGTAAACATTAGTAGCCATGTTATTTAGAGCATCTGCTCCAAAAATCGAAGATACACCAACTCCAAGAGCAACATAAATCACAATAATTGATATACCATAAATAATAGCATTTATAACACCTCTAGCTTTAGTTTTAGATTGTTTTGTGAAAAAAGAAACAGTCATGGGAATCATTGGAAACACACATGGTGTTAATAAAGCCGCAAAACCACTTAAAAAAGCTATGAAAAACAATCTCCAGATACTGAAATTATTATTCCCTTTTTCATTTCCAGGAATACTAAACGAGAAATCTACTGCCTCAGGTGGTAAGCATTGACTATTATCACAAGTCATGAAATACACATCTCCTTTAAGAACAAAATCTTCACTTGAATTAATTATAACCCTTTGAGTAAAGACTGCTTCATTTTTAAAATAAGTAAGTACAGCATCAAAATTTGGATCAAACTGCTCAATAGGTTTTCCTTCTGTAACATCTCCACTTAAAGCATATAAGTCTGAATTCTCAAATGTAAATTCAGTTGGTACAGGCCCATCTCCCGTAAACTGTGAATAAACATACCATCCATCATCGATAGCTGCTTTAAAATGCAAATCTACTTCAGTATCTGATATTTGAGTATAAGAAAAATCCCATGACACAGGATTAAAAATCTGTGCAGATGCAAAAAGAGTAAATATTGAAAATAATAATATTAATTTTTTCATGTATTATTTTTTATAAGTGAATTAATAACTCTATTAAGTTCAGAAGCTTTTTGACTTCCAATAAGATAGATTAAACCATCTTTATCTACTAAAGAAACAGCCTCCTTTCCTCTGGTATAAAAACGTATTGTGCCTTTTCTATGTAGATTATATACAGATCTATTTAAAATATATTTACTATAACTAACCTCAGTTGAAGTTACTAAAGAAGATATATCAATCTTTACCTTTCTTGCTGTCCATAGTCCATCAAGAATAATACTTCCATTCTCAATTTTAGTTTGAAAATGCAAAATAAATAAAAGACTAATAGATATTACTATAATAGTTATGCCGATGAAAAAATATAAATCACCACCTTCTAAGTTAGAGGAGTTAAAATAGTATGCAAGAAAACAAAAAACAGATAAAGACATTCTTCTTGTTAGAGACATTCTGTTCAAGCCCAAATATTGATTCTCAAAAAATGTAGAAGGTGACATAATTTTAATTACTCTAAAAGATTTGCAATATACATCTTTTTAGTTTTAGATGTAATCTTAAAACGATCATCAATTCTATATCCAATCACCCAGATAATTTTCATTCCTGAACACATTAAAAAAACTTTTTCTTTGGAAAAAACATCAAGCTTAATATCAATAAAAAAATCACTTACTTTCTTAAATGAACCCATACCCAAAGGACAAAACTTATCTCCAGGCTTCCACTGCCTGATTTTTAATGGAAAATTTAACTTGTCAAAATCAAAACAAGCAATGTTTTTTTCTTTATTAATCACAATACTTTCTGAAAATGAAAAATGAATTTTAAGAGGTTTTTTTATATTAAATAAATCTTTGGATACTTGAAATTCTTCATTGTTTTTTTTCTCAATATTTTCAATAAAAATATACTCCCTATCAAAAAGCAATGCATGAGTATTTGACAATATTTTTTTACCACTGATAGAGTGTGCTAAAATATCAAAAATCGATCCAATATCTGTAAAGCCATATGGAGAAAAAATCTCATATAGATAAGGTTTTAAAGGTGACAAGGAATTCACTTTTTTTATTTTAATTTTAAAACCTCTTTCTGTAGTTTCTAAAAAATCTTTTATCACAATATCAACGACACTCTTATATATGCTATTTATATTAGTTAAAATACTAATTTCTTTTGTAATTGTTTTGCCGATACTAGGATTAATTTTTTTTATAAGGGGGATAATATTATGCCTAATATTATTTCGCAGATATTTATCAGAACTATTACTTGAATCTTCTCTAAAGCTAAGACCATTCCCAACTACATAAGAAACTATTTTTTTTCTATTAGAGAACATTAAAGGTCTAACGATAAAATTATATTTATTTTGAATTGCTAGCATACCTTTAATTCCCGATCCACGAATAATATTAATAAAAAAAGTTTCAATATTATCATCTAAATTATGTGCAACTGCTATAAAATCTGCATTAATATTTATACGAATTTTTTCAAGCCAATAATACCTTTGGTCACGTGCAGCCATCTGAACTGATATTTTATTTTTTTTGGCATAATCTAGAGTGTCAAAACTTATAGTATGAAAAGGTATTTTATATTTCAATGACAACTGTTTGACAAAATCTTGATCATCATCAGACTCCTGCCCTCTAAGATTAAAGTTACAATGAGCAAATTCTATATTATAGCCTAATTTAATTAATACATCTGCCAAACATATACTATCAATACCACCACTTAATGCTAATAAAATTTTTGATTTTTTATCAAATAATTTATTGTCATTAATATATTTTAAACAACTATCAATCATCTAAAGAATGTTTTAGTGACTCAAAAATAGGCTTTATTTTAACTAAACATTCCTCATACTCTTCATGGGGCTCTGAATTACAAGTAATAGCTCCTCCAACAGAAACAGATAAATACTTAGTTTTATTATTATATATCAAACTTCTAATAACTACATTAAAATCAAAATCGCCTACTGGAGTTATATATCCAATAGAACCAGAAAAAACACCCCTATTAACACATTCATACTCGTCAATTAAACTCATCGCTTTAATCTTTGGCGCACCTGTCATAGAACCCATTGGGAAGGTTGTTTCAAGAACCTCTGTAAAATGTGTACTAGGATGCACTTCAGAAGATATTGTAGATATCATCTGATGGATATTATTAAAAGTATATACTCCACATAACT
>CAYNGO010000019.1:0-27035 GCA_964397025.1 uncultured Weeksellaceae bacterium | reverse complement strand
CATCTTCAGATTCAGTTTTTCTCATGTATCTTACCATTGCTTTTGCATCTTGAATTCCTCTATAAGCAGCTTGTAGAATACTTGACGTTCTTACAGTTTGACTTGGTGATTGTGGATTCCATCCTTGTCTATAAGTCATAGCAACTGCAACATATCCTTTTTTTGCCCATCTCATACAATTTTCAACAACCGAATAATCAGCTTTTGATCCTGTTGGTTGACCATTTAAAACTGGAGGTAAGAAACTACCTGTATGAATTAAAACAATAACAGGTCTATTAGTCATTGTATCATTTTTTGGCTCATATATATCACAAGATAATGGTGCTATTGCAGGAGCTAGTCCTTGAAGCATAGGTAAAACAGTAAGGTTTTGACCATAAACTACGTCAGTTGTTACTGTTACACTATCGAATATATTATCTAGGTATCTTGTTTGAGCTGTTGCATTAATTCCAATCAGGATTAAAGCAACTACTAAAATTTTTTGTATATGTGTTTTCATAAATTATTTAAATTTGTTAGGTTGATAAAATTAAATTTTTTTTGCTTATAAAGCAGGGAAAATCTTAATTAATGTTAAATAGAATAGAAAAATATGTCATTCTTCCTATATATGGTCCTCCGTAAACTTCATAATGTAGGTTGTTTAGTAAATTAGCTGATCCTATCTTTACTGTAGCTCCCATTTTAATAAGTTCTTTGCTAATCTGAACATCTACTAAATCATATGATGGGATAAATCCTGTAAATTGTGGGGATCCTTCATATTGATATCCTTGTATCCATTTATAATTAATACTACTACTAAAGTTTCTTAGGAATGTTTTTTCTTTACTAAAGTTTATATTTTTAATTAAACATCCTAAATTAAATTTATGTTCAGGTGTATTGTACGCTGGTATTATAGGATCATTAGTGCCTTTTTCATTTAATGAATTCCAAGAGTAATTACCACTAATACTTAAGTCACTATTTGGGTAATAATTAATTCCAATTGATGCTCCTTTTGTAGTTACTTTATTTTCTGCATTAGCTGCTATTCTAAAGGCTTGTATAGAAGAGGGAGCGATAAAATAACCTCCATTGCTTGTGTCAGCTTGAAATTTTGCGCCAATTTTATAGCCTATAAAATTAGTATACTCAGAATAATAGATGTTTGCATCAATATATATTTTATTAGATACTGTTGACCTGTATCCTAATTCAATAGATTTTGCTTTCTCAGGCTTGATAGGATCAACGCTAAAAAATCTTAAACTATCATATACTGGAAAACTTGGAGTATAGTACTCATAGATTGATTCAATTGTTACTAAATTTTCTCCATATTTAGTTCCATGACCATTTAAATTTCCAATTAGAATTGCTCTACCAACATTATAAAACAAATACTGATCGCTTAAAGTAGGGTTTCTTAGAGCAGAACCAAATGATAGTCTAAAAATATCATCTTTATTTGGTTTAAAAACTATAGATGCTGCGGGGGAGAAGTTTAAATCAAAATTTTCATTTTTATCAGCTCTTAATGTTGTATTAATTTTTAGTGCTTCACCAAGTAATTTAAATTCAGAACCTGTATAAAATCCAAATTCATTATTTATAATATTACTTGATGTATCCATAAAAATACTTCCTTTTGAATCCGGGGTATATTGTCTAAAATTTGCTCCAATTTTAATATTAGAATTATCAGTTTTAAATTGGTATTCAGAATGTATGTGATTTAAAGATGATTTGTCATAAAAGCCAGTACCACCTTCTAAATAAGAAATTTTTGATGTAATATCATTAAAAGCAGCTTCAAAATCAGCTGTTCCTGGAACAAGTATGTTTGATTGTGAATCAGCCCAATCTCGAGCATTTTCATGTGATGATATAATTAAATCAGTATTTGAATTTAAAACAGAATCTGACATATTATACCACTGATTCATCCAGTTTATATCAAAAGTGTCTTGTTGAAAGATCCATCCATTAATTTGTACTCCATTTATTGGATCAAAAACAATATTTGGGGTAGGGCTTGACCATCCAACTGTCTCAAAATCAAAGTTTTGAATGAAATTGCTTGAATAATCAGAGAACCAATCATTAGTATTAGCAATATTATAATCTTGTAATCTTACTGCTGTTGCTACTGCATCATAAGATTGTCCTGCATCTTCTTGAGATCTGTAAGCTCTTATAAAAAATTTATCTTTTTTATTAAGTTCAATTCTATTTTGTAAAAACTCAATACCTTTTAAACTTAATCTATTGTCACCTTGATAAACTGTTGTGCCTGTTCCATAATTTAATGCATAAATTAATTCTAAATCATCTTCTAAAAGATAATGTAAAGCTGTGGAGAATTTTAAATTAGTTGTATTATAATCAACAATATCTTTTTCTTTATATCCAGTTCTATGAAAAATTCCTAAACCCTCACCTATGTAATATTTATTATCTGTTTCAGATTCATAATCATTAATACTTCCAGTTAGATCTTCATCACCATAAATATTTACTGCATCATAGCCCCCTGGATTTGTAGCTAGAGGACTTCCATCTACTGCAGATATATTATCTGCTTCCCAGTCATTTGCCTGCATATATGAGAAGTTAATTTTATAACCAAATTTATTATCCCCATTTTTATTTTTAATAACATCTGCAAAACGAAATGAATTCTCAAATAATCTTCTAGAACCAAATTTATATTGAACTGATAAGCCTGGATTTAAGAAAGGGCTTCTTGTTGTCATACTAATAACACCATTAAAAGCACTAGGTCCATAGTATGCAGAGCTTGCACCTTGTATTATTTCAACTTTAATAATATCAAGTTCAGAGGCTCCAAGGAAGTTTCCTAATGAGAAATTAAGACCAGGAGCTTGATTATCTACACCATCGATTATTTGTAGTGATCTTACTGGAGATGTACTATTAAAACCTCTTGTATTTATCACTTTAAAACCTAGACTCGCAGAAGATATATCAACACCTTTTAAAGACCCTAGAGCATCATAAAAGTTTGCTGAAGGTGTTGATTTAATTGCAATAATATCTAATGCTTCAACAGTAAGTGCAGCTTCTTTTTGTTTTTTAGTAATTCTATTATCAACAATTTTAACTTCTTTAAGTTTTTTTGTATTAGGGAATAATTTTATTTTTAAATCTATTTTTTTTTCAAGTTTAATAATTTTTTCCTCGTAACCAAGGTATGAGATAATTAAATCAATTGGAAAATTTTTATTAGATGAAATTAAAAATTCTCCTTGATAATTTGTAGATGTTCCATTATTTTCTCCTTTTACAATGATATTAGCCCCTATTAATGTTTCATTTGTTTGACCATCAAATATTGTTCCATTAATATTGACCTGGCTAAAACCTATTTTAGTAATAAAAAGTAGAAGTAAAATCCTATACATTAAAATTATTTAAATAAGTTCGCAATTTACTATTTTAAATGATATGAAATTTTCAATATTTAATAATGAAATTGTAAACTCTAATGAGATTGTTTTATCTAAAACAAATCGTGGTTTTTCATATGGAGATGGTTTTTTTGAGACAATCAATTTTTTCAAAGGATCTGTATTTAACTTTCAAAATCATTTTAAAAGAATAATATTTTCTGCAAGTTTATTAGATTTAAAATTTGATTTGACAATATTGGAACTGGAGATTTTAATAACTAAAATTATTAATGTTAATAATTTATTGAATGGTTCTGTTAAAATAATAATTTATAGGGAATCAGCAGGCAAATATCTCCCTCATACAAATAAATCATCATTTTATATTTCTTGCACTAAGGGTAGTAGCGAAGTATTTTTGCTTAATACAAAACCATTAAAGATTGATTTATATAAAGATAATTATAAATCAGATTCTACACTTTCAAATATTAAATCACTTAACTCTCTTTTATATGTTTTGGCATCTATCTATGCTAAAAAGAATAATTTTGACGATGTATTAATTGTCAACTCCAACAAAAGAGTTATCGAATCTACAAACTCCAATTTATTTTTATTTTTAGATGATGTTATTTATACACCCCCATTATCTGATGGCTGTGTCGATGGTACAATGAGAAGATTAATTTTAGATATTTTACAAAGACAGTATGTAATCTCGATAGAATCAATAACTGAATCTCAACTTTTAAGCTCAAGTGAAATTTTTCTTACAAATTCTTTTTCTGGAGTGAAATGGGTGGGTTCATTTAAAAATTCTGGAAATAAAAACAAAAGTGTTTGCTCTTATCTTATAAAATCCTTAAACAATTTAATTTAGGCTAGGGTTCTTAGGTAAGTTTGACCAAATTGCATATTTTTTATCCATCTTTCTTAATATTTCTCCCCATAAATTTTGATTTGAGTATCGTAAGCATAACTCTTTATTTGCTCTTCTAATAATCCAGCTTTCCTCATTCATTTCTTCTTCAAGTTGATTTGCTTCCCATCCTGAATATCCTGCAAAAAATCTAATATTGTGTTTTGATACTTCTTTTGACTTAATTAAATTCTTTACTATATTAAAGTCACCTCCAAAATAAAGTCCATCTACAATTTTAATTGCTCCAGGTATCTTATCTCCAATATTATGGATGAAATGTATTGAGTTCTTTGCAACGGGACCACCAATGTATACTTGGAAATTAGATTCGGGAATATCATTAATAATTTCATGTAATTTTATCTTAGAAGGTTTATTAATTACTACACCAACTGATTCTTCGTAATTATGGTGTGTAATTAAAATTATTGCTTTAAAAAATGTATCATCTAACATTGTTGGATGTGCAATTAACAAACTTCCATTTTCGATATTTTGCATAAATAAGAATATATTTGCTTTAATTATTTTGCTAATTTAAAATTTGTATATGTCTAATCCTAAAAAGAATATTGAAAATATTAGAGTTGACTATAATAAATCTAATATTGATTATAATCAAATGCCTGATTCTCCATTTGAATTATTTAAATTTTGGCTTGATAAGGCAATACTTGTAGATAATGAAAATGCGAATGCATTTGTTTTATCTACAGTTTCAAGTAATAGTTTGCCTTCTTCAAGAGTAGTACTTTTAAGAGGTTTAGATAATAATGGTTTAACTTTTTTTACTAACTATAATAGTAGTAAATCATTAGATATTGATATTAATAATAATGTTTCTATAAATTTTTTTTGGCCTCAACTTGAAAAACAAGTTCGTATATTAGGTAGTGCTAGTAAGATTTCATCTGATGAATCTGATATTTATTTTAATTCAAGACCTAAGCATAGTCAGTTAGGGGCTTTGTTGAGTAATCAATCAACTGAAATTTCTCTTGATCATGATTATACCAATCATTTATCTAAACTTGAATCTGAACATGTAAATAAAAAAGTAATTAGACCTAAATATTGGGGTGGCTATAGAGTTAAGCCAGAATATTTTGAATTTTGGCAGGGCAGGCCTTCACGTTTACACGATAGACTTTGCTATTCATATAAAAATAATTCTTGGCTTAAGACTCGAAAGTCTCCTTAGATTATTTATCTAATAATATCTGTTGAATTAATATTGTTTCCTTGAAGAAAGTTTTTGATGTTCATTGCATTCTTTCCTTCTATTTGTAGATAATCTAAAGATAATGCTTGATTTCCACAATTAATATTTAGAAAGGTTTTATTATCAGTATCAATAATTACATTTTTATTAATTATATCGGTTATATGAGATTTTTGAATTTTAATTCGTTTAAATTCATTATTAATATTAATTTCAAACCACGCACACGGACAAATAGATACATCTTTTAGAAGAGTTTTATCATCAATATATGATGAAAGACCTCTAATTTTATTATGAATATTCTTTATAGAATCTTCCCAATTTATTTTGCTTAAATCTTTATTAATTTTCGGTGCACTTTTATGATTTTTTTCTTCATGCTGTTGAACAGATGTAATTTTGTTTTTAGAAATTTTTTCTAAAGTCTGAATAATAACTTTTGTACCTCTAACTATTAACTTTTCATGAAGCTGTGCAGCCGTGATATCATCATTAAGCTCTATTTTTTCTTGTAATAATATGTTACCCTTATCTATTTCATTGTTTATATAAAAGCTAGTCACTCCAGTTGTCTTTTCACCATTTATAAGAACCCAGTTTATTGGTGCTGCACCTCTGTAGTTTGGAAGGTAAGACGTGTGAATATTAATAGTTCCTAGCTTTGGGATACTCCATACTAATTCTGGAAGCATTCTAAATGCTATGACAACATAAAGGTCCGCATTTAGTTTTTTAAGTTGATCAATGAAATGAGGATCTTTTAAATTTTTTGGTTGTATAACTGGTATTTTTAGCTCTTCTGCAATTAACTTAACTGAAGGACTTTTATATTTCTTCCCTCTACCTTTCTGACTATCTTCTGCAGTAACAATAGATAAAACTTTATGTTCTTTATATATTGACTTAAGAATTTCACTTGCAAAGTTAGGTGTTCCAAAAAAAATTATTTTCATACTGTAAAATTACTATTAAGTATTATTTACTTTTTATTAATGATGTATTTATTTCCAAACTTATAAATCACATCATTTTCAAAAAGGTAATTTATTACATTATTGATATCTTCAATTTTTTGATGATGAAGTTCATTTATTATTTCCTCAATATCACATTCTTTTTTTTCTAGTAATTGTATAATGTTAATAGATATTTCATTAAAACTTTTTTCTTTAATTTCTTTTTTATTTTTTCTTACACAATAATCGCATATTCCACATCTTTCTGTTTTTTTCTCTCCAAAATAATCTAAAAGCATATTGCTTCTGCATTTTTGTTTTTCTTTAATATATTTTATAACCTTTTCAAGTTTTTCTTTAGCATTTGATTTGTTAAACTTTATTTTTTTTTCATTTATATTTAATTTTTCAGAATCTTTTCTGTGTTGTAGAAATCTAAGTTGTACGCCATTATTTTTTTGTCGATACTTAATGACTCCATGCTCTTCCAGTTTAATGAGGATGTTTTTAATTAATTGTTTATCATTATTTATTTGACTTTGAAGATAATCTTCATCTATGTTTACATAGTTACTAAATATATTATTGTACTTTCTTAATAATAATTTTATTATTTTTTCAAAATGACTATTAGAAATTTGAAATTTATATAATTCTGCGTTACTAATAATAATTTTAATTTTTGAAGATATATATTGTGTATCTGTTAGCTTAATGAGCTCCTCATTTTCTAAATATTGAACAATGCTATAAGTACTTAATATATTGAATTCATATCTTTTACAAAAATCTTTAATATTGAAGTCATAATCTTCATCAGGAAGTGTATCTATAGCTATCTGTAAATAATTGCAAATTTTTTGATATACATCCTGTATTTCTTTTAGACTAGGATATCTATTTTGTATTCTTTTATAATTATCACTTATATCATCTTTACTTATTAAAAGAAATGAATAAGCAGTATTTCCATCTCTACCAGCCCTTCCAGATTCTTGAAAGTATGATTCTATATTTATAGGTATTTGCATATGTACAATCATTCTTACATTTGTTTTGTTTATACCTAGTCCAAATGCACTTGTTGCTATAATAACTCTTGTTGAATTATTCGTCCATGCCTCTTGTATTTTTGTTCTTTTACTTATATCTATTCCTGCATGATATGCACTTGCAGATATCGAATGTTGACTTAAGTATAGACTAATTTTTTCACTCTCTTTTCTTGATCCTACATATACAATAACTGAGCTTTTTATTTTTTTTAATAATTTAAGTAAAAGTTGGTATTTATCACTACACTCAACAACTACGTATGATAGATTTTTTCTAAAGAAGGATGATTGTATTAGATTCTTTTCACTAAAATTAAGATTTTCTTCAATGTCTCTTATTACATCTTTATTAGCAGTTGCTGTTAATGCTAATACTGGAGTATTTTTTTTAAGCTCTCTAATCTCATTAATTAAGCGATATGATGGCCTAAAATTATGTCCCCATTCTGATATGCAATGAGCCTCATCAACTGCAATAAGATTAACATTCATCTCTTTAATCTTATCTTTTACATTTTGATCTCTAAGTTTTTCTGGAGAAAGATATAAGAATTTAAATCCCCCATATATACAGTTAGTTAAAGCTGTTTCAATTTGATTTTTATTCATAACAGAAGATATGGCAATAGATTTTATTCCTTTAGATTTTAGATATCTAGTTTGTTCTTCCATTAATGAAATTAGTGGTGATATCACTATACAAATTCCTTCTTGAAGAATTGCTGGTACTTGAAAACATATTGATTTCCCTCCACCTGTTGGAAGTAATGCTAAGGTATCCTTATTATTAATAATTGAATTTATTACTTCTTCTTGCTTTAACCTAAATGAGGTATATCCCCAATATTTTTTTAGAATATCAATTGCATCCATACCATACGAATATAATTATAATTAAATATACTTAAAATCATTAGAATTTTTTGAAGTAAATTACTCTTGTGATGCTAAGAATCTTTCGGCATCTAAAGCGGCCATACATCCTGTTCCTGCAGAGGTTACTGCTTGTCTATAGACATGATCCGCAACATCTCCTGCTGCAAACACCCCATCAATTTTTGTTTTTGATGTTCCAGCTTCAATAATTAAATATCCATTATCATCCATGTCAAGTTGACCTTTAAATAAACTTGTATTTGGAGTATGTCCAATTGCAACAAAAAATCCTTTGGCAGGTATAATAGTTTCTGCTCCAGTAAGATTATTAACAGCAGTTACTCCCTCTACACCAATCTCTCCAGGCTCCCCATTTATACTTTTTGTTTCATGGTTAAACATAACCTCAAGATTACTTGTATTGAATACTCTTTTTTGCATTGCTTTAGAAGCTCTCATTTCACTTTTTCTAACCAGCATAGTTACTTTATTACATAACTTAGCTAAATAAGTTGCTTCTTCTGCTGCAGTGTCTCCAGCTCCTACTACAACTACATCCATACCTTTGTAAAAGAAACCATCACATGTAGCACATGCAGAAACTCCATATCCATTTAATCTTTTTTCATCTTCAATACCTAGCCATTTAGCAGATGCTCCTGTTGCAATAATTACAGTATCTGCAATAACATTGGTTTTTTCATCAATTTCCACTCTAAATGGTCGTTCACTTAGATCAATTTTAGTAACCATTCCCCATCTTGTATCTGTATCAAATCTTTCAGCTTGAGCTTTAAAATCTTCCATCATTTTAGTGCCATCTACTCCATTTGGATAACCAGGGTAATTATCTACCTCTGTAGTAGTAGTCAATTGACCTCCTGGCTGTAATCCTTGTATTACTACTGGCTTAAGATCAGCTCTGGCAGCATAAATTGCAGCTGAATATCCAGCAGGTCCTGATCCAATGATTAGAGTTTCTATATGTTCAATTTCTTCGCTCATCTTGTATAATATTTTTTTGCTAAATTATTAAAAAACATCTGTTATTTCAATTGAATCTAATGGTAATGGTATACTTGTTGAATAACCATCAATTATTGGCATTTTATAATATGCCGCTCCATAGCCTGTCCAACCTCCATAACCGCCTTCAATATTACTAACAATGTTTAAAGGTTCTTGAAATGGATTTCCATTTGAACCTACTTGTCTAATAATACTTCTCCAAAACTTTAAAGATTTTTCGTCAATTTGACAGAATTTAATAATTACTACATCTTCTGGGATATATAAACTATCTTCAATTCCATTTATTTCATAAGTTTTAAATCTACTTGCGTTGTATGGCAAAGTTGGAAATGTTCCTTCTCCTTTTTGAGGAAAATAGGTCTCAAATTTTTGGCCATTTATAAGAATATCTGTTCCAGCATCTATTATTTCCATCAGTTCATCCTTATTATCTTTTAGAGACCAATTTGTTGTATCTATATCCCAATGAATTAATTTACGATATTTAACAAGTATATTATTCTGCTCATCTGCAGGGTCATCATATATTGCTCTAATATCAAACTTATAATCTCTATCAGAAAATTCATTTTTTTCTATCCATAGGCAATCTAATGGTGTTGGGTTTGGAATAGTAGTTTGACTTATAACCTCTTGATTATTCCATCTTACTATTAAATTATATGTTTTACCAGATTTACTAAAATTATATCCATCTAAATTTGCATAAGGAAAATTGTTTAATGAATTTAGATAATTTATATCTGTATAAATAGGTATAGAATCAAATGGAGGAGGTAGTGGTTGTAAATATACTGAATCAGCTATTCCATTTTCATTTAATGTCCACACTATTACTTCAGCATCATTAATAAATAGATTATTATAAGTATCAGCATTTATCTCATCAAAGTAACCTTGATTTTTTGACAATAAAACATAGGGAGGCATACCATTTTCAATACCACCTTCAACTACAATATTTTGTGATTCAATAGGAAATTCAATAAATATTTCTTCTTGGCAAGAAAAAAAGCATAAAAATATAAATAAATATTTTTTCATAATTAAAAATTAAAATTCCATGTTATTGATGGTAATATTGGGAAAATAGAAACTTGATATGCTTTAGGTTCAACATTTCCATTTTGAATATTTTGATTTTCTCCATTATCATCTAAACCTTCTAATGCAAAATATATGAAATATGGATTTTTTCTTGAATACACATTATAAATAGAGAAGTTCCATGAAGATTTAAATTTCTTCTTTTTCTTAGATGGAGTGTAGGTTGCTCCAATATCCATTCTGTGGTATGGATCTACTCTAAATCCATTTCTTGAAGTAAATTGTGTGTAAATATCTCCACCAATTACGTATCTTTCAGTTGGAAGTGTAATAGAGTTCCCCGATGCATATACAAATACACCACTTAGTACCCATGATTTAGAAAGCTTGTGAGTAGCTGTAACAGAAAGGTCATGTCTTCTGTCATATTTTGCAGGAAAGGCGATTCCATTATTTACTTCATCAAAATATCTTGTAGTTTTAGATAATGTATACCCAATCCAACCTGTTGTTTTTCCTTTATTTTTTTTCAATAATACTTCAACTCCATAAGATTCGCCATCTCCAAAAGTAAAAGAATCATCACCACTTGAATTTGTATTATCTTCAGGTAAATAACCTTCTCTATATTCAATTAGATTTGTCATTTCTTTGTAATAAGCTTCTAATGAAGTTTCATACATATTGTCATTGAGGTTTTTAAAGTATCCTATTGCATACTGTCTAGCAAATTTAGGTTTTATTCCGGATGAGCTAGGAACCCAAAGATCAGTTGGTAAACTCACAGAAGATGTGGAAGCTAAGTGCACATATTGATAATTTTCTGTAAAAGCTGCTTTAATAGAGCTTGTTGTGTTTAATTTATACCTTAATGATAATCTTGGCTCAATATGTCTGTAATTATCAGAGCTTAATGTTAAATCATTTTTTATATAATTAAATAAGCTAACATCCCCATTATGTTGAAATGAAGAGTATCTAAGTCCTGCATTTATTTTTATGTCATCGCTCAATTCAAAATCATCAGAAAAATATAATGCCCCTTCATTAGAATATTGTCGAAATATTTCATCTTGTGCAAATTCTACATCTCCAGCTCTTCCACTAGCATTTCCTGGAATGAATTCATGATATGTATAATTAGTTCCAAATTTAATAGTATGTCTTTGATTTGGTTGATATAAAAAATCAACTTTGGTGTTCCAATCATTTATTCCAGAAAATATCTTAAATTCAAAATCACTCTGAGCGAGATTAAATTCGAAACGATAGTCACTAAATATTAATGAGGTATTCATGAAAAGCTTGTCATTGAATAAATGATTCCATCTTAATGAGCCAGTAGCATTACCCCAGGGGATTTCAATTGCAAATCCATTATCACTATTCACAAAGCTAAAAACGTCTCTTCCAAAATAACCACTTAAATATAATCTATCTTTATCAGATATTCTATAATTAATTTTTGTTGTTAGATCATAAAAATAATAGCCAGAGCCTGCAAAAGCATTTTGTTCACCCGTTTCAGGATCTATTTTATTAAGAAATGGTTTTGATAGAACATCTATATATGTTCTTCTAGCCGAAACAATGAAAGAACTCTTATTTTTTTGAATTGGACCCTGAAGTGTTAGTCGTGATGACAATAAACCTAAACCACCATCTGCTTCATATTTTTTATTATTTCCATCTTTCATTGTTATATCTAATACTGAGGAAAGTCTTCCTCCATACTCCGCAGGCATACCACCCTTTATGATATTGATATCTTTTATTGCATCTGCATTAAAAACAGAGAAAAAACCAAAAAGATGTGATGCATTATATACAACAGCTTCATCTAAAAGAATTAAGTTTTGATCTGGACCACCACCTCTCACGTATAACCCTGAACTCCCTTCACCATTAGAAGTTATTCCAGGTAATAGTTGTGCTGATTTTAAAACATCTACCTCACCAAGAATCACTGGAAGTTGTTTGATATTATTTACCTCTATTTTAACTTGACTCATATTTGAGCTAGTGACATTCTTATCTAATTTTTCACCAGTAACTATAACTTCATCTGTTAAAATAGCATTACTTTCTAACGATATATTAATTCTAGTATCTTTAGTAAGTATAATATTTTTAGTTACCGATTCTAATCCAATAAAAGAATATATAATATCATATTTTCCTTCTTCAAGTGTCAGAGAATAGAACCCATATTGATTTGTTACTGTACCTTTAAAGGTGTTTTTATCATAAATAGAGACGCCTATTAGATTTTCACCTGATTCATTGTCCTGAACATATCCACTAATTGTATAATTTGTTTGAGCAAGAAGGGAAATACTAACTAAATTAAGAAGAATACACGTAAATATTTTACCTTTCATTTATATGAGAAATTTATGCTACAAATATAATTTTGTTTATAATAATTATAGGTGCATTATTTACTTTTTTAAGTATAGCTTTTACAATTTATTATCTTAATAATTAATGTCTTAAAAATCTATTAAATATAGAGGTAATTAGTAATCCAATAACTTTGAAATTTCAGTCACTACCTTTTTAGAATTTGGAAGCATTTTCTCTTCTAAAACTGAATTAAGAGGAATAGCAGGGAGATTTTCAGAGCCAATAACTTTAACAGCCATATCTAAATAATTAAAGCATTCTTGAGAGATTTTGGATGCAAGAGATTGGGCAAAGGAATTATTAGACGGTTCTTCACTTAATACAATACACTTGCCATGAATTTTTACTCTCTCAAAGATTAATTTTTTATCCAAGGGATATAATGTTCTTAAATCAATTATTTCAATCTGTCCTTTAAATTCTTTTGCTGCAGTTTTTGCCCAATACACACCCATTCCATAAGTTATGATACATAAAGTATTTCCTTTCTCAATTACTTCTTGATTTGCCTTTAGTGTTATTTTAGCTTTTCCCATTGGAAGGATGTAGTTTTCATCTGGCTCTAAGGATTTAGTTTCTTCAGTTCCTTTAATTTTACCCCAATATAAACCTTTATGTTCTAGAATAATTACAGGATTTGGATCGTAATATGCTGCTTTAATAATTCCTTTAAGATCTGCAGCATTTGATGGATATGCAATTTTAATTCCATGAATATTCGTTAGAATTGATTCTACAGACGATGAGTGATAGGGACCTCCACTTCCATAAGCTCCTGTTGGAACTCTTATAATACAACTTACTGGCCATTTACCATTAGAGAGATAATAAGACCTGCTGACTTCTGTAAATAGTTGATTTAATCCTGGCCATATATAATCAGCAAATTGAATTTCAACAATTGGTTTTAATCCTACTGCTGACATTCCAACAGTGCTTCCAATAATAAATGCTTCTTGTATTGGAGTATTAAAAACTCTTTTATCTCCAAATATTTTACCTAAGGTTGCTGCTTCTCTAAAAACACCCCCTAATCTCTGACCTACATCTTGACCATATAGTAGACATTCAGTATGTTTTGTCATAAGTTCCTTTATGGCAAATATTGCTGCATCTACCATAAATATAGGTTCTTTATTTTTAGAAGTTAAACTACCTTGTTCTTCATTTATTTCTGTTGGAGCAAAATCATAATCAAATAGGTCTTCAGGTTTTGGATTTTCAGCTTTTAATGCTTTTTTAAAATCAGATCTAACAGATTTATCAGTTTCTTCTTCAATTTTATCTAATTCGCTTTGCTCAAATTTATTACTAATTAAAAGTTTTTTTAATTTAGGAAATGGATCTTGCTTTTTTGAATCTTCTAAATCATCTCTATACCATTCCATTCTCACTCCTGATGTATGATGGTTTAATAAAGGTACTTTAGCATGAATAAGTATAGGAATACTTTCTTTTCTTATTTCTTTTAATGCTTTAGATATAATATTATAAGATTCATTAAAATCTGTTCCATCAACATAATAGCTTTTTATTCCAAATCCTTTTGCATAAGTTGTTGCATCTACTGCTCTTGTTTCAGAAGCATGAGCAGATATATCCCATTCATTATCCTGAACTAAATAAAGTATTGGTAGTTTCTTTAATGCTGCCATTTGAAATGCCTCTGAGACTTCTCCTTCTGTAATCGATGCATCACCAAATGAACATACAACTACTGCATTTTCAGTATTTTTTTTATCTAATAAATTGTTTTGAGATTTATATTGTAAACCTAAAGCTATTCCTGTTGTTGGAATAGCCTGCATTCCAGTTGCAGATGATTGATGAATAATTTTTGGCATATCATCTCTTTTCAATGAAGGGTGAGAATAGTATGTCCTACCTGCTGAAAATGGATCATCTTTTTTACATAAGAGTTGCAACATTAGTTCATAAGGAGTTATTCCAATTCCTAATAAAATTGAATCATCCCTGTAGTAAGGTGAAACCCAATCTTGTTTTTGTAATTGTAGAGATAGAGCTAATTGAATTACTTCGTGTCCTTTAGATGTGGCATGAACATATTTAGAAGTTATATCTTTTTCTTCTTCGTATAATTTACTTAGAGATCTTGCAGTACATATTAAAGTATAAGCTTTCTTTAATATTTCTGATGATATTTTTGTTGACACTTATTTTCTATTGAATTTTAAAATTGCATTTTTTGTAAAATCAGAAAGTACTAACTCGCCACTATATTCAGCTCTTTTTTCAAGTAATTCATCCCATTTTTTGTAATCTGACCAAAAAACTTGTTTTAATTTTTGTAAAGCTTGTGGATTTGATTTTGCAAGTTTTATTGCTAGTACTGATATCTCTTCATCCATTTCTTCAGCTGACTCAAAAACTTCAGAGTAAATACCTTTTTCTCTTGCCCATTCTGCACTAAACCATTTTGATGCATTTATTGCAAGAGTTGAATATGCAGATACTCCAGTTTTTCTTTCTACTGCAGGGCCAACAACAAAAGGTCCAATACCAATTTCTAATTCACTTAGTTTAACTGATGCATATTTTGTTGCATAACAGTAGTCAGTTGCGCATGCCATTCCAACACCACCACCAACAGCTTTACCTTGAACTCTACCAATAATTAATTTTGGACATTTCCTTGAAGCATTTATAACTTTAGCAAATCCCATAAAAAAATCTTTCCCATCCTCCTTATTAGAAATATTTTTTAGTTCTTCAAAAGAAGCTCCAGCGCAAAATGCTCTATCTCCTTTACTTTTAAGAATAATTACACTCACATCATTATTCAAACCACAAGACAAAATTGTTTCAGCTAAATTATTTAAAATATGTGCTGGTAGAGAGTTACTTTGAGGATGATAGAATTCAATTGTTCCAATTCCATCTTTAATATTTAAGTTAACAGACCCTTCCATTTTATTCAATGATATATTTCTTCTCTATTCTACCATCATCATAAATTATAATATTTAAATTTTTAGAATTTATTTTTTTTGACTTACCTAATAGATCTAGATTTTTAATTATTTTTCTTTCTTGAAATTTATTTGTATTCTCAATTCCCGTAAAGCAAGAATCAACCTGAACAAATTTAACTATTGAATCAACACAATATTGTCCATTCCATTGTATTTCAGAAACAATATATAGTACTTCATTACTTCCTGCATCAAGGAATGTCGTTGAGGTTGTAGGGTTAACGGCACTTGGTGGATTAGCATTTCCAAACTGATACATCCATGATGATCCACTATTTAAAGGGGGCGTTCCGTCTCCTGGAGTAGTTACATCAACAAATGATGTAGGATTTCCTAGGCAAACCACATCATTAATAAAATCAGCAATTGGAGGGCAGAATATTTGAATATTGAAGATTGTATCATCTGAAAGCCCGTCAGCATCTGTTACTGTAAGTGTTACGTCATATGTTCCACATTGACTAAAGGTGTAATTTCCAATTTCTTGAGAAGAAATAGTACTTCCATTATATTGCCAATTCCAACTTATAATTGCAGAATTAGTTGTAGGGTTAGGTGTTGAAAAACTTGCATTTAAAGGCAAAGGGTCACCTTCACAAACAGGATTAATTAGATATGAGGCAGTAGGGCCATTTTGAGCAATTAAGAGTAAAGGAATACTGAATAAAAGTATTAATATTTGTTTCATTTATTTATTTATTTATTTATTTTTTTGACCATTGTCAATATTGTTGCTAGCATAACAGTTTCATTTTCATCATCATAAACATCTACAAGGAATTTCACTATTCCTTTAGAATAATCTTCATCATCCTTTTTTTCTTGATTAATTTTTTCTTTTGCAGTAAATCTAACTCCTATAGTCATTCCAGGATATACTGGTTTAATAAAACGGCATTCATCAATACCATAATTTAAAAGAACTGGTCCTTTCTCAGGTTCTACAAACAGACCTGCTGCCTTAGAAAGTATAAAATAACCATGTGCAACTCGTTCTGTAAATATAGTTCCTTCTAATGAATTTTCGTCCATATGAGCATAAAACCTATCACCACTTAAATCAGCAAAGTTCTCAATATCATCTAATGTTACTAAGTGTTTTTCTGTGATAACAGTATCACCAATCATAATATCTTCAAAATGTTTTTTAAATGTATGAATGCCTTCTGTATTTTGTACAGCACCATATTGATATTGCTTTGTAATAGATGTTATAGTAGTAGGATGTCCTTGAATGGCTGTTCTTTGAAGGTAATGTAGAATACCTCTTTTACCTCCCATTTCTTCTCCACCACCAGCTCTTCCAGGTCCACCATGTTTTAAAAGTGGCATTGGTGATCCATGCCCTGTACTCTCTTTAGCACATGCTTCATTAAGAATTAGAATTCTACCATGCATTGAAGCAGCTCCAAGAACAAAATTTTCTGCAATTTTCATATCATTAGTTACTATAGAGCAGACTAATGATCCTTTCCCCATTCTAGCAATTTTAATTGCTTGATCTATATCTTTATAAGGCATTATTGTTGCTACAGGCCCAAATGATTCTATTTCATGACAATCTGTATTTGTTATTGGATGTTCATTTAAAAATAAAATTGGAGCTAAAAAAGAACCTTTATTTATATCTGCTCCAATAACATTAAAATCATATAAATTCCCATAAACAATATCTTGTGATTTTTCAAGTTCTATAATTTTATCTATAACTTCTCTTTTCTGAGATAATCCAGCTAGTGGCCCCATTCTTACTCCCTCTACTATTGGATCACCAATAATTGTTTTATCTAATCTTTTTGCAAGAGAATCTATGACGTCTTTAATAAATTCTTCGGGAACTATTACTCTTCTTATGGCTGTACATTTTTGACCTGTTTTAACAGTCATTTCTTTTTGAACCTCCTTAATAAAAATATCAAAGTTAGTACTTCCAGGAATTGCATCTTTTCCTAAAATAGAGCAGTTTAATGAGTCTGCTTCCATATTAAATGGAACTGAATTATCAATAAGATTACTATTCGATTTTAGTTTTTTACCTGTTGATGCGCTTCCAGTAAATGTAATAACATCTTCAGATGTAGCATGATCAATAATACCATTTGCAGATCCACATATTAATTGTAGTGAGCCCTCAGGAAGAATATTAGAGGCTATTATCTCCCTAACCATTAGTTCTGTTAAATAGCAAGTTAGTGTAGCTGGCTTTACAATTGCTGGAACTCCAGCCATGAAATTGACAGATATTTTCTCCAGCATTCCCCAAATTGGAAAATTATATGCATTTATGTGTATACATATACCTTCTTTAGGTACCATTATATGATGTCCAATAAATGTTTCATTCTGCGATAGTTTGGCGTATTTTCCATCTATATAATAGGGAAGGTCAGGAAATTCTTTTCTCAATGAAGCATTAGCAAAAATATTTCCAATTCCACCTTCAATATCTATCCAAGAATCAATTTTAGTTGCACCTGTATATGAACTAGTTTTATAGAATTTATTTTTAATAGAATGAAGATGAAGAGCTAATTTTTTTAGCATTAGCCCTCTTTCTTGAAATGTCATTTTTCTAAGTGAAGGTCCTCCAACTTCTCTTCCGTACTTCATCATTTGTGAAAAATCTAGACCATTACTAGATGCTGTTCCAATTTTCTCACCATTAATAGCATTAAATAGAGCCGTTCCTTCACCGTCTCCTTTAATCCATTTACCTAAAGCATAATTTTCAAATATCATCAATTAGTTTTTTTCCATGTTTCAAATGTAATATCTTGTTTTTTTCGTTCTGAATCTAATTTTATTAATGGTTTGCATTCTTTCATAATAGTCTTACATTCTTTTGGAAGATTATGGTAAAGTTCAGTTCCCTTTTTTTTCCATTCTATCATCTTATCTGAAACTTCTCCTTTTATAATCCCAGGATTTCCCATTACAATTTTTCTATTTTCAATTTTACTTTCACCTTTAATAAAAGTAAGCGCGCCAATGATACATTCATCTCCAATAATACAATCATCCATAATAACTGCATTCATGCCTACTAAAGTATTTTTTCCAATTGTTGCTCCATGAACAATTGCACCATGTCCTATATGTGCATTTTCCATTAGTGTAACATTCTTGCCAGGAAATATATGGATGGTGCAGTTATCTTGGATATTACATCCATCAGATATATTAATTTGTCCCCAGTCACCTCTAAGAGAAGCTCCTGGTCCAACATAAACATTTTTACCAATAATAACATTACCAATTATTGTGGCTTCTTTGTGTATGTATGATGTTGGATCAATAACAGGTTTTAATCCATTGAATTCATAAATCATATGTTAGTATTTTCAATAATTGTTGCATAACCTTGACCAACTCCAATACACATTGTTATTAATGCATATCTCTTTTTACTTCTTTTTAGTTCCAATGCAGCCGTATGAATAATTCTTGTACCACTCATGCCTAGTGGATGCCCTAAAGCAATAGCCCCACCATTAGGGTTTATTCTTGGGTCATTGTCTTTTAAACCTAATTCTCTTATACATGCAATAGATTGAGCAGCAAAGGCTTCATTAAGTTCAATTACATCAATATCTTTTAATGTTAAATTAGCTCTTTTTAATGCTTTAATAGATGCTTTAACTGGGCCTATCCCCATTATTTTAGGCTCAACACCAATTACTGCAGAGCTAATTATTTTAGCTATAGTATTTAGATTATATTTTTTAACAGCTTTTTCTGAAGCTAGTAGCATTGCAGCCGCACCATCGTTTAGCCCTGAAGAGTTTCCAGCTGTTACTGAACCATTTTCTTTAAATGCAGGCCTTAACTTTGCTAAGATTTCTAATGATGTATTAGGGCGAATAAATTCATCTTCATTAAATATAATATCTTCTTTTTTTCTCTGTGGAATATTTACTGAAATTATCTCTTCTTTAAATTTACCATCTTTTTGAGCTTCATAAGCTTTTTGATGAGAATTGTAAGCGAAATTATCTTGATCTATTCTAGATATATTGTATTTTTCAACTAGATTTTCTGCAGTTTGACCCATTCCATCAGTTCCATATAATTTTTTCATTAGTGGATTAATAAATCTCCATCCAAATGAAGAATCATACATTTTAGAATCTCTTCCAAATGCACTAGATGATTTTGATATTACTAAAGGTCCTCTAGTCATATTTTCTACACCACCAGAAATAAATAAGTCTCCATCTCCAGCTTTTATGGCTCTGTGAGCATGAATAATAGCTGACATTCCTGAAGCACATAATCTATTAATAGTTTCACCTGGTACAGAAAACGGAACTCCAGCTAATAATAATGACATTCTTGCAACATTCCTATTATCATCTCCAGCTTGGTTTGCACATCCAATTATAACATCATCAATTTTTTTGGGGTCTATTAAATTTCTTTTTAATAACTCTTTAAGTGTTATTGCTGATAAATCATCTGCTCTAACATTTTTTAATGTTCCACCAAAATTTCCAATTGGTGTTCTTATTGCATCAACTATGTATGTATTCATATTTTTATTTTAATGCCAGGTTTTATCAGATATATATACTGTTCCTTTAAAAAAAGCAACTTTTTGATTATCTTGATTTGAAATAATTACTGAATAAAGAGCTGTTTTTTTTGTTTTGTTTAATTCTTTAGCCTCTGCAATAAGCATATCATTATTCATTACTTTTCTAGTATGTGATATTGAGGTTTCAACAGAAACAGCTTTAAATCCATATGAATTTGAAGAAAATGCTAAGGCACTATCAGCTAGAGAATAACAAATACCTCCATGTGCTATTAAAAACCCATTTGTCATTTCTTTATTTACATGCATTTGTAATTTACAATAACCTTTTTTAATTTCAACTAACTCAATACCTAACCATTTACTAAATGAATCTTTCTCCATCATTTTCTGAACTATTTCATTTGGCTCTAGCATTAATAAAAAGTGTTATTTTCTGCTGACATTTTTCTTAAAATAGGAGAGGGTCTATATCTGTCCTCACAGTATGTATTGTAAAGATCTTCTAATATTTTTAAGATATTTTTAATACCAATTTCATCTGCCCATTTAAGTAATCCTTTTGGATAATTTACACCTTTTGTCATAGCTAAATCTATATCTTCTTTAGAAGCAATATTTAGAAATAAAGCATCTGAAGCTTCGTTAATTAACATTGCTAAAACTCTTAATGTAATCTTCTTTGCAAGTTCTCTATTTTGATTAATATTTTTTGGTTCTTCATTTCTATAATTATAATATCCCATCCCAGATTTTCTACCAAAGTAGCCAGCTTCCATTAGTCTTTTTTGTGTAAATGAAGGCTTATATCTTGGATCATAATAAAATTCTTTAAAAACAGTTTTTGTTACTGTGTAGTTAATGTCATTGCCGATATAATCCATTAACTCAAAAGGTCCCATCTTAAACCCTCCTATTTCTTTTAATGCCCAATCTATTGTTTCAAAATTTGCTATTCCCTCTTCGTATATTCTTAAGGACTCTCCATAAAAAGGACGTGCTACTCTATTAACAATAAATCCAGGCGTATCTTTTGCTAATACTATAACTTTATTTAATTCAAGTAGAATACTTTTTGTTTTGTTAATAGTATCTTGAGATGTTTGAATTGCTGGAATAATTTCAACTAGAGGCATTAAATTAGCTGGATTAAAAAAATGCATTCCTATTACTCTTTTACTATTTTTACAAGCACTTGCTATTGAAGCTATAGAAAGTGATGATGTATTTGAAGCAATAATACAATCTACACTAACAAGATTTTCAATTTTAGTAAAGACCTCTTTTTTAATTTTCAGATTTTCAATTATAGCTTCAATTACAAGTTCTGAATTTTTAATATCATTTAAATCTTCTGTGAAGATTATTTTATTTTTTATATTATTAGATTGTTCTAATGAATATTTTCCTTTTTCAACTAATTTATCTAATAATATATATAGTTTTTCTTTGCCATGCTTAAGTGAAGAAGGTGAAGAGTCAAATACTAATGTTTTATGTTCTTTATTTGCTGTAGCATGTGCTATACCTATCCCCATTGTACCAGAACCAATAATCCCTATATTCATTTTAATTTCCTTTAAATTTTGGTTTTCTTTTTTCTAAAAATGAAGCTACTCCTTCTTTGTAATCATTAGTTTCTCCAGCTAATTTCTGATAGATTTTTTCTTCTTCAAGTTGTGTTTCTAAATCATTATTTAGTGATTTATTTAAAAGTTTTTTTGTTAATCCAAGAGCTTGTGTTGGCATTCTAGCAAGCTTCAGGGCTAGACTAAATGATAATTTTTCAAATTCATTATCTTTAAAAGTTTTATAAATCATACCAATATTTTGAGCATCTATTGCTGTTATAGGATCCCCAGTCATCATTAAAGCTGTTGCTCTCTGCATTCCAATTAGTCTTGGTAAGAAAAATGTTCCACCACTATCTGGAATTAAGCCTATTTTACTAAATGCTTGAACAAAGACTGCACTTTCTTTAGCTACAACAATATCACAGCTTAAGGCAATTGATGCTCCTGCACCGGCTGCTACACCATTAACAGCAGCAATTATTGGCTTCTCGATTGATCTTATTTTTCTTATTATAGGATTGAAGTGTTCTTCAACTATTTGTGTAAGATAAAGTCCATTGTCTTCAGTAACTTCAACCAAGTCTTGTCCTGCACAAAAAGCTTTACCACTAGAAGTTAAAATTATAGCTCTAATATTATTATCTGAATTACATAAATCAAGCTTTTTTTGTAACTCAAGTGCCATTTCTCTAATAAAAGCATGGTATTTTTCAGGTCTATTAAGAGTTATAATTGCAACCTGGTCTTTTATTTCAAATAGGATCATTTTTTAAGTATATTATATAGTAAAAATAATAAATGAGGATGATATTCTTATTATATACATTTAAAATGTTCGAAAGGTTCTAAACAATCAGAACATTTGTACAGAGATTTACATGCAGTTGCTCCAAACTCACTTATTAATTCAATATTTCTTGAACTGCATTGGGGGCATTGTGCAAATTTTTCAGGAGGAGAAATGCCGTACTTCATAAGTTTATCTTTTGTTGCTTTACTCATCCATTCTGTTGTCCAGGCAGGTTTATATACAATTTCAATTTTAAAGTTTGGTATGTTATTTTTTTTAAGTTGAATTTTTATATCATCTTGAAATGTTTTGACAGCCGGACAGCCTGAATAAGTTGGTGTGACTAAAATTATATATTCATTATCAACAAATTTCACATCTCTAATAACGCCAAGTTCAACAACAGATATTACAGGTATTTCAGGATCTGGAACAGAACCTAATAGTGTCCATATTTCTTCTATTTTACCACTTTGCATTCGGATATGCTCTTGGTAGATATTGCATTTGTGCAAGTAATTTTCCAAGGAATTCAGTGTGAAGACCTTTTTTACTTCCACTCATCATATAACCATCTTCAGGTCTAGCTAATTTAGCTTGATTTAAAGTTTTATTAATAATTATATCCCACTTCACTTTAAGATTAATATTATCGACTCCAATTTTTTTTTCTAGCATTTTATTGTCTAGTTCATCCATCTCAAAGAATTCACCAGTATATTTCCATATTTGATTTAATGACTGTTGAATTTTATCATTACTTTCTTTTGTTCCATCTCCTAATCTTATAACCCAATTACTGGAGTGTCTTAAATGATATTCTACTTCTTTAAGTGATTTATGTGCTATAGCAGATAGTGTTTCGTCTTTACTATCAGCAAGAGATAAATAAAATAGCTTAAAGTACGAATCACACAGAAATTGTCTTATTATAGTATCACCAAAATGACCGTTGTCTTGTTCGCATATTTGGAGATTATAAAATTGTCTTTCATTTCTTTTAAATGCAATTTCATCTGCACTTTTTACACCATTTAATTTTGAAACATATTCCAGTAATCCATTTGCTTGTCCAAAAAGATCTAACGAAATATTAGAAAGAGCTATATCTTCTTCGAGAGTTGGGCCATTGGAACACCACTCTGATAATCTTTGTCCAAGAATTAATGATGTATCAGCTATTCTAAGTGTATATTTTTCTAGATCTTGCATTTAAATATGTTTTGACCCATCAGGCATTTTATAAAAGGTTGGATGTCTGTAAACTTTGTCATTTGAAGGATCAAAAAATGAATCTTCATCTTCTGGTACCGAAGAAACAATGTATTCAGATTTTACAACCCAAATACATGAGCCTTCGTTCCTTCTAGTGTATAAATCTCTAGCATTTTGAAGCGCCATTTCTTTATCTTCAGCGTGTACATTGCCAAAATGTTTATGGGCTAAACCATTCTTACTTTGAATAAATACTTCCCATACTGTTGATTTATCTTTGCTCATAATTTAATTATTATGTTTTTGAGAATATGCTTTTGCTGCTTCTCTTACCCAAGCTCCATTTTTATGAGCTTTTATATGATGATTTAATCTTTGTTCATTACAAGGGCCATTTCCTTCAACAACACTCCAAAATTCATCCCAATCCATTTCCCCAAAATCATATGATCCTCTTTCTTCATTCCATTTTAAATCAGGATCAGGAATTTTAAGGCCAATTAATTCTGCTTGGCTAACTGTTTTGTTAATGAAATCTTGTCTAAGTTCATCATTAGTTTTTCTTTTAATTTTCCATTTCATTGCATTTCCTGTTCTTGGAGAATCTGAATCGTTAGGTCCAAACATCATAATTGATGGCCACCAAAACCTATTTAATGCATCTTGAGCCATTTCTTTTTGCTCTGAAGTACCTTTAGCCATTTCAGCCATAATCTCATAACCTTGCCTTTGATGAAAGCTTTCTTCTTTACATATTTTCACCATTCCTCTTGAGTAAGGTCCATATGATGTTTTTTGTAAGGATACTTGATTTACAATAGCAGCTCCATCAACTAACCATCCAATTGCTCCCATATCAGCCCATGTTAATGTAGGGTAATTAAATATACTTGAGTATTTTGCTTTACCTTGGTGTAATTGCTCATTTAATTCTTCTCGCGAAATACCAAGAGTTTCACATGCGCTATATAAATATAATCCATGACCAGCCTCATCTTGAACCTTAGCAAGTAAAATCATCTTTGCTCTTAATGAAGGAGCTCTAGAAATCCAATTTCCTTCAGGCTGCATGCCAATTATTTCTGAGTGCGCATGTTGAGAAATTTGTCTAATTAAATGTTTGCGATATCCATCTGGCATCCAATCTTTGGGCTCAATTTTTTGCTCAGCATCTATTTTTTTTTGGAAGATTGCTTCATTCATATTTATTGTTTTTTTCTTTTTCAAATTTATTGAAAATATATTAGTTTACAATTTAATTTTATCTCAATTAAAATTAATTTAAGTTTCAAAATTATAAATTTGCAAAAAAAAATAATAATGAGTAAATTTTATTCTATTCCTGTTCAGTCTATTACTCATCTTACTGATGATTCAGTTTGTGTAAAATTTGACATTAGTGCTTGCAATCCTAATACTTTCAAGTTTATATCTGGACAGTATATTACGATAAGCCATAAAATTAATGGTGAAGAGATTAGACGTTCTTATTCTATTTCATCTTGTCCAGGTCAAGGAATTGAAATTGGAGTTAAGTTAGTAGAAAATGGTCTTATGTCTTCTTATTTAGTCAAAGAGTTAAAAGAAGGAGATGTTTTAAATATTATGCCTCCTATTGGAAGTTTTGCTCTTAAAGTCAAATCTAGTAATACTAATCAATATATTGGTATTTGTTCAGGCAGTGGTATTACCCCAATATTATCAATGATTAGAAATGTTCTTATATCTGAGCCTGAAAGCTCTTTCGTATTAATTTATGGGAATAAGTCAATATCATCAACAATGTTTTCTAATGAGCTAAAGAATTTTGGATTAAAGTACAAAGAAAGATTTTCAATATTTAATGCTTATTCTAGAGAAAATATTTTAGGCACTATTAATGGTAGGTTAGATGAGGTTTCTTTAAAAAAATTATTTGATTCAAATTCTAATTTTAAAAATGCAGATTCCTTTTATATATGTGGACCTGGAAATATGATTAAATCTGTCAGTAAATTTCTTGATTTGTTTGGAATTAATGATAAGAAAATTTTATATGAATTATTCTCTTCTCCAGTTGAATCAAAAAAAGAGATTATTTCAAAAGCTAAAATTATTAAATCTCATGTTACAGTTTCAGTAGATGGAGATGATTTTGATTTTGAGTTATCAGAAGATGGACTTACAATTTTAGATGCCGCACTTGAGGCAGGAGCAGATGTTCCTTTTTCATGCAAAGGGGGTGTTTGTTCAGTTTGTAAAGCAAAAATAATGGAGGGTTCTGCATCAATGGATATTAACTATTCTTTAGCTGAAGATGATGTTGAAGAAGGATATATTCTAACATGTCAAGCACATCCAACATCTAAAAATTTAGTTGTTGACTATGATGAGATGTAGATTTTTGTTATTTATAAAACTTATTATTAATAATGCTTGATTTAAAATTTCTCTATATACTCATTATTAAGTTTGAAGAATAATATTGCCCATCCGATAATAAAACATAATCCACCAATTGGAGTAATTATTCCTAAAAATGAATATTTATATATAGATATTAAATATAATGATCCAGAAAATAATATAATTCCTGAAAAGAATAAATATGCTACAGTATTCAATTCTAAACTAAATATTTTAGCTATTAATCCAACTAAGATTAATCCTATTGCATGAAAGATTTGGTATTGGACTGCTGTTTTAAAAGTTTCTATTTTATCTCCAATTATATTTTCAAGAGAATGAGCGCCAAATGCACCAATAATAACTGACAATCCGCATAAAAAAATTCCTGTTTTTAAAATCCACATATTTTTTTAAATAAAATATAAGCTAAATTAATAATCAAATTGAAAATTTCTTATAAATATTTTTTTTTATTTTTGAATAATGATTAAAAATAATTCAAAAAATAAATTATTTGGTGGCTTACTAGCCTTAACATATATATTTAGTCTCTGCTTTGTTTTATTACATGATCACAGTCATGATCACAGTCATGATCACAGTCATGATCACAGT
>CAYNGO010000018.1:0-27635 GCA_964397025.1 uncultured Weeksellaceae bacterium | reverse complement strand
TTAAATCCACTTGGTGTACCTTCAAGGATGAATCTTGGTCAAATTTATGAAACAATTTTAGGTTGGGCAGGAGATGAATTATCAAAAAAATATTTCACTCCTGTTTTTGATGGTGCTAGTATTGATCAGATTAATGCTGAAACTGATGAAGCTGGCTTGCCTCGTCTTGGTCAGACCTATCTTTATGATGGAGGTACTGGTGAAAGATTTGAACAAACAGCAACAGTTGGAATTATATATATGCTTAAACTTGGTCACTTAATTGACGATAAGATGCATGCTCGTTCTATTGGACCTTATTCATTAATTACTCAACAACCATTAGGTGGTAAAGCACAGTTTGGTGGTCAGAGACTTGGTGAGATGGAGGTTTGGGCTTTAGAAGGTTATGGAGCGTCAAACATTTTACAAGAGATGCTTACATTAAAATCAGATGATGTGATTGGTAGGGCTCAGGCTTTTGAAGCTATTGTTAAAGGAAAGGAATTGCCTCAAGCAGGAATTCCAGAATCTTTTAATGTATTACTACATGAATTAAACGGACTAGGATTAAAAATTTCATTTGAATAAATAAATATGAGAAATACTAAAAATAGCAGACAAGCACAAGATATCAACAAAATAAAGATCAGTTTATCTTCTCCTGAATATATGCTTGAAAGATCTTCTGGTGAAGTTGTTAAGCCCGAAACAATTAATTACAGAACATATAAACCTGAAAGTGGTGGTTTGTTTTGTGAGAGAGTATTTGGACCTACAAAAGATTTTGAATGTCATTGTGGAAAGTATAAAAGAATTCGTTACAGAGGTATTGTTTGTGATCGCTGTGGTGTTGAAGTTACAGAAAAGAAAGTTAGAAGGGAAAGAGTTGGGCATATAAGTTTAGTTGTACCTGTTGCTCATATTTGGTATTTTAAAACATTACCTAATAAAATTGGATATCTATTAGGTTTGCCTTCTAAAAAATTAGATATGATTATTTATTATGAAAGATATGTTATTATTAATGCTGGTAATGAACCTGCACTTAATGCCGAAGGTGAACAAGTTAAATATCTTGATTTCTTAACTGAAGAAGAATATTTAAATGTTTTAGATTCATTAACTGCTGAAAATCAATATCTTGCTGATTCTGATCCTAATAAATTTATTGCAAAAATGGGTGCTGAAGCACTTCATGATTTACTTGCTAATCTAGATTTAGATCAATTGTCTTATGATTTAAGAAATAATGCTGCAAACGAAACTTCTCAACAAAGAAAAGCAGAATCTTTAAAAAGATTACAAGTAGTAGAATCTTTTCGTGAGGCTCATACACATTCTGAGAACAACCCTGAATGGATGATTGTGAAAGTTATTCCAGTTATTCCTCCTGAGTTAAGACCTCTTGTTCCTCTTGATGGCGGGAGGTTTGCTACTTCTGATTTAAATGATTTATATAGAAGAGTTATAATTAGAAATAATAGGTTAAAAAGATTAATGGAGATAAATGCTCCCGATATTATTTTAAGAAATGAAAAACGTATGCTTCAAGAGTCTGTTGATGCATTATTTGATAATTCTAGAAAATCATCGGCAGTTAAATCAGATGGTAAAAGAGCTTTAAAATCTCTTTCTGATTCATTAAAAGGAAAACAAGGTAGATTCCGTCAGAATTTACTTGGTAAAAGAGTTGATTATTCAGCACGTTCAGTTATTGTAGTTGGTCCAAGCTTAAATTTACATGAATGTGGATTGCCGAAAGATATGTCTGCTGAACTTTATAAACCTTTTGTTATTAGAAAGTTATTAGAAAGAGGTATTGTTAAAACAGTTAAATCTGCAAAAAGAATTATTGATAATAGAGAACCTGTTGTTTGGGATATCCTTGAAAATGTTATGAAAGGTCACCCTGTTCTTTTAAATAGAGCTCCTACTCTTCACAGATTAGGTATTCAAGCCTTTCAACCTAAGATGATTGAAGGAAAAGCAATCCAGCTACATCCGCTAGCTTGTGCTGCATTTAACGCAGATTTTGATGGTGATCAAATGGCTGTACATCTTCCATTAGGTTCTGCTGCTATTTTAGAAGCTCAGGTTTTAATGCTTGCCTCACATAATATTCTTAACCCTGCAAATGGTGCTCCTATAACTGTTCCATCTCAGGATATGGTTTTAGGTTTGTATTATATGACTAAGAATAAAAAATCTACAAAAGATGAACCTGTAAAAGGAGAAGGAAAGATTTTTTATGCTTTAGAAGAAGTAAAAATTGCTTATAATGAAGGTAAAGCTGATTTACATGCAATGATTAAAGTTAGAGTTAAAAATAACGACAAATATGAGTTAATTGAAACTACAATTGGTAGAGTTCTATTTAATGAGTACGTTCCTTCTGAAATTAATTTCATTGATCAATTATTAACTAAAAAAGCATTACGAAATATAATTGGTGATGTACTTAATAAATGTGGTGTTGCAAAAACTGTTCATTTTCTTGATGCTATTAAAAATATCGGATTTGAAATGGCATTTAAAGGTGGTTTATCTTTTAATTTAGGTGATGTATTAGTACCTGTGGAGAAGGAAGATCTTATATTATCTGCAAATAAAAAAGTTGATGAGATTAAATCAAATTATCAGATGGGTTTCATTACTAATAATGAGCGTTATAATCAAGTTATTGATGTTTGGACAACAACTAATGCTAGATTAACTGATATTGTAATGAGAAATATTAGCTCAGATAAACAAGGGTTTAATTCTGTATATATGATGTTAGATTCAGGAGCAAGGGGGTCTAAAGAACAAATACGTCAGTTATCAGGAATGAGAGGGTTAATGGCTAAGCCTAAAAAATCTGGTGATCATGGAGAATCTATTATTGAAAATCCAATTACAACAAATTTTAGAGAAGGATTGTCAATTCTTGAATATTTTATATCTACTCATGGTGCAAGAAAAGGTTTAGCTGATACAGCATTAAAGACTGCAGATGCAGGATATTTAACTAGAAGATTGGTTGATGTTGCTCAAGATGTTATTATTACAGAAGAAGATTGTGGTACATTACGTGGTATTGAGATTTCAGCACTTAAAAATAATGATGATATTATTGAGAATTTAAGTGACAGATTAATGGGTAGAGTTAGCTTACATGATATTTATAATATTGATTCAGATACATTATTGATAGCTGCTAGTAATGTTATTACTCATGATTTAGCAAAAGAAATTGAAAAACAAGGATATGAAAGTATAGAAGTTAGATCTGCTCTTACTTGTGCAACCCGAAGAGGTATATGTAGTAAGTGCTATGGTAAATCATTGGCAACTGATAGAATGTCACAGACTGGAGAAGCTGTTGGAGTAATTGCAGCTCAATCTGTTGGTGAACCAGGAACACAGTTAACATTACGTACTTTCCACGTTGGTGGTACTGCATCTAGATCAGAAGTTGATTCAAATCTAACGGTAAAAAAAGATGGAAGATTAGAAATTGAAGATCTTAAAACTGTAATTAACAAAAACTCTGAAGGTGGAAAATCAGAAATAGTTATTAGTAGAACTGCTGAAGCAAGAATTATTGATGATAAAAATGGCTTTATACTGTCAAGTAATATTATTCCTTATGGTTCAATAATTTTAAAAAAATCTGGAAAAGTAACTAAAGGCGATATTATTTGTGAATGGGATCCTTATAATGCTGTAATTGTATCTGATATTTCTGGTAAAGTTCAGTTTAATGATATTACTGAAGGAGTAACAAGTAGAGTTGAATCAGATGAACAAACTGGTCATAAAGAAAATGTTATTATTGATAGTAGAAATAAAAAACTTTCTCCTTCTATAACAATTTTATTTAAGAATGATGACAAAGTATTTAATGTTCCTGTCGGTGCGCATATATCTGTTAGTGATAAGGATAAAATTGAAGCTGGAACTATTCTAGCAAAAATACCTAGATCTGCTGGTTCCTCTGGAGATATTACTGGTGGACTTCCAAGAGTTACTGAAATGTTTGAAGCAAGAAATCCATCTAACCCTGCTGTTGTTACTGAAATTGATGGTATTGTTTCATTAGGTAAACTAAAAAGAGGTAATAGAGAGGTTATTATTACCTCTAAGGCCGGAGATGTAAAAAAATACCTAATAAAATTATCTAAACATATTTTGGTTCAAGAAAATGATTTTGTTAAATCTGGATCTCCACTTTGTGATGGTGTTATTACTCCATCAGATATCTTAGCAATTAAGGGTGTTACAACGGTTCAAGAATATATTGTTAATGAGATTCAAGATGTCTATAGACTACAAGGTGTGAAAATTAACGATAAGCATTTTGAAGTTTTAGTTAGACAAATGATGAGAAAGGTTGAAATAATTGATTCTGGAGATACATATTTCCTAGAAAAGCAATTAGTTAGTAAAACTGAATTTATGGAGCAAAATGATAATATTTTTGGAATGCAATTTATTACAGATCCTGGAGATTCTTCAGATTTTAAAGCTGGTCAAATTGTTAGTGTAAGAGAACTAAGAGAAGAGAATTCTAGGATTAAAAGAAAAGATGGTAAAATTGTAGAATCTCGAGATGCAGTTCCTGCAATTTCTAGTCCTGTTTTACAAGGTATTACTCGTGCATCTCTACAAGTCGATAGTTGGATATCTGCTGCATCTTTCCAGCAAACTACTAAGGTGTTAAATGAAGCAGCTATTAATGCTAAGCGTGATCCATTAATTGGTTTGAAAGAAAATGTTATTATTGGTAAAAAAATACCAGCTGGTACAGGATTGGTGAATGCAACTGATGTTATTATTGGATCTCAAGTAGAAATGGATGCTTTAGAAGAAAAAGCTGCTCTTGTTGAAGAAAATGATTTAGTTGTTGAAGATACTAATGAAAAATAATAGAAATGTCTGAGGAAAAGAAAAAAGACGGTTTAAACATTGAGCTCTCTGAAGATGTTGCTCAAGGATCATATAGTAACCTTGCTATAATAAATCATTCACCTTCTGAGTTTGTGTTAGATTTTATTCAGATGATGCCTGGTGTTCCAAAAGCTAAAGTTAAGTCACGAATTATTTTAACTCCTCAGCATGCCAAACGTCTAATGAAAGCGTTAGTTGATAATATATCAAAATTTGAAGATCAACACGGACCAATTAAAGATATTGATCCATCGGCTGGTGTTCCTATTAACTTTGGAGGACCTACTGCTCAGGCTTAGGTAATCTATTTTTCTAAAAATGGATATCTATAATCTTTTGCAGGATTAAATGTCTCTTTTATAGTTCTAGGTGAAACCCATCTTAATAGATTTAAGATAGATCCTGCTTTATCATTTGTTCCTGAACCTCTTGATCCTCCAAATGGTTGTTGTCCTACAACTGCTCCAGTTGGTTTGTCATTTATATAAAAGTTTCCTGCTGCATTTTCAAGTAATTTGGTAGCTTCATCTATAGCGTATCTATCTACTGAGAATACTGCTCCAGTTAATGCATATTCACTTGTTTCGTCAACTAATTTTAATGTTTCAAGCCATTTGTCTTTTTCATAAACATAGATGGTAATTACAGGTCCAAATATTTCTTCACACATAGTTCTGAACTTTGGATTAGTAGTTACTATTACTGTTGGTTCAACAAAATACCCATTAGTTTTATCACAATTTCCACCTATAATTATTTCAGCATCTTCTTGCAGTTTAACAAAGTCAATATATGAAGATATATTATCAAAAGATTTTTCACTTATAACTGCATTTATAAAGTTTGAAGGGTCTTCTGGGCTACCCATCTTAAAAGATTTTACATCAGATATGATTTGTTTTTTAACCTCTCCCCATATATTGTCTGGTACATAAGCTCTTGATGCTGCTGAACATTTCTGACCTTGATACTCAAAAGATCCTCTTGAAATTCCAGTTGCAACTTCATTTGCATTAGCTGATTTATGAGCAATTATGAAATCTTTTCCTCCAGTTTCACCAACTATTCTTGGATAGCTTCTATATTTTTCAATATTATTTCCAATTGTTTTCCATAATGTTCTAAAAACATTAGTAGATCCAGTAAAGTGAAGACCAGCAAAATCTTTATGTTTAAAGACTACTTCTCCAATTAATGCTCCATTAGCAGGAACCATATTAATAACACCATCTGGTAGTCCCGCATCTTTAAATAATTCCATAATTATTTTTGCAGAATATACTTGATTAGCAGCTGGTTTCCATAAGACAACATTACCCATTAATGCTGGTGCTGCACATAGATTTGCGCATATAGATGTAAAATTAAATGGTGTTATAGCAAAAACAAAACCTTCTAAAGGCCTGTGCTCTAATCTATTCCAAATTCCCTCTGAAGATTCTGGCTGTTCAGAATATAGTTGAGTAACATATTCAGCGTTATATTTGAAGAAATCTATTAATTCACATGCTGCATCAATTTCTGCTTGGTATACATTTTTTGATTGTGCTATCATGGTTGCTGCATTAATTCTAGCTCTATATGGACCTGCTAAAAGTTCAGCTGCTTTAAGGAAAATTGCAACCCTATGATTCCATGGGAGATTTGCCCATTTTGATTTTGCTGCTAAGGCATTTTTAATTGCCATTTCAACATGCTTTTTTTCAGCTAAGCTATATTGTCCAATGATATGTTTGTGATCATGAGGTGGGGCAATATTTTGTTTATTATTTGTTCTGATTTCTTCTCCACCAATATAAAGAGGAATGTCAACTTGTGAACTATTCATTATTTTATAAGTGTTTAATAATTCAATTCTTTCTACACTTCCAGCTTTATATGATTTAACAGCTTCGTTGCTTGCAATTGGTACGTTGAATACTCCTTTTGACATTTTAATTTATTTTTTATTTGTACAAATTTAATTAAAGAAATCTAAAAAAGCTCTTTTGATATAGCTTTAGTAAATCCTATTAGTCTTTGATATCTATCTCCAGTTCCTTTAAAGTAAACATAAATTTGATAGTTATTTCTAGTTTGATAATGTGTGCCTTCAATACTTGCAATATCGTAATATTTCATTGATGTATCATTTACTGCATAGTGATAATTATAATAACCTTGTTTAATTTTAACAGTTGAACTATATTGTTTTTTATTAAAATCATATTTTAATTTGTATTCCTTTTTTAATTTCCAGTCTGTTAATTTTCCCATTACATATATATCTCCATAATTATTAAAATTACTTTTAAGTCTAAAAGTGACGTTTACATATTCAGATTCAATATCAGAATTTCTTGCTTCTTGAGATTTAATATAAAATTGTCCATTTAAATCTGGCTCAATAGAATAATTATTAAAAGTTTTTTTAAAATCTGGAGATAGATATATATTAAATTCACTAGAGTCTGAAATTATTTTTTCAATTCTATCTGAGTGATATCGAATGCTTTTAATATCAAAATGTCTAAATTCATTATTGCCAAAAAAGGTGTTTTCCTCATTATAGTCATAAATTAGTTGATTGTTTTTAATATAAATTGGTTTTAAATCATTAATAGAATTATCTTCTTTATTATTTTGTTTAAGAACAACATTAATTTGAGTGAAAGGATCAGCTATTAATAGATTTTGATGTGATATAATAAAATCTAACTCATGCTTGGTTTTTCTATCTGCAGATAATGTTGCTTGCTTAATATTTAAATCTATGTTAACTTTCTTTTCAAGAATCATGAATTTCTTTTCAAATAATGTATCTCCATTAATATCAAATACTTTTAATTTAAAATTGCCAGATATTAATGGTTTTAAAAGATTTGATGGAAATATATATTCATAATGGATATATTCTTGAATTGTATTAAATGAGTATTCATAGTCTATTATTTCATCTTTATCAAAACCATTTATATATTCTGATGTCATTAAATCACTTGTTGACCAGTCATAATTATAATGTTCAATTGTAATAAATAAGTTTTTTATTTCTGAATTTAGGTCATCAAAACTTAATTTTAGTTTTTCATTTGAATTTAAATTTATTATTGGTAAGCTTAATTGATCTTCTAATTTATGAAGTAGAACTGTTTTGATATTATGATTAATTTTTGTTTTTTTTATACTTACCTTATCAGTATTATCACTGTTTATGAGCTCGTTATATGTTGTCATGTCTTTATTTGAGACACAGCAAAAAAGCATTGAAATACTTAATATTAAATAAAGGTTCTTCATTCTAAATTAGAATCATTCTAAATAATTAATGTTATGTGAAAATTCAATAAATTATATGTGCAAATTTATAAATTTGCAATCGAAAAATCTAATTTATTTTAATGTCTAAGAACGTAAAATTAAAAAGAGGGTTAAGTATTAATTTATTAGGAGAAGCTGATAAAGTTTATTCTTCTGTAAAGAGTCATAAATCTTTTGCTCTTAAGCCAACTGATTTTCATAATTTAACACCTAAATTATCTGTAAAAATTGGTGATAAAGTTAAATCAGGTTCTGTTGTTTTCTTTGATAAATATAATGATAAAATTAATTTTTGCTCTCCAGTAAGTGGAGAGGTTACAGATATTGTTAGGGGAGCAAAAAGAAAAATATTAGAAGTTTTGATCAATGCTGAAGAAGAAATTAAGTACGTTTCTTTTCCTGTTTTAAAATCTACTGATTTATCAAGAGAACAAATCATTGATAATATGCTGAAAGGTGGTGTTTGGCCTTTTATTCGTCAAAAACCATATGATATTATTGCTAATCCTACAGATATGCCAAAAGCTATTTTTATTTCAGCTTTTAAATCAGGTCCTTTAGCTATTGATAATGATTTTGCATTATATGGTATGGATGAATTATTTCAACTTGGCTTAGATTTTATATCTAAACTAACTAACGGCTTATTACATCTTAATCTTGATGGAAATACGAACTCTTCTAAAGTTTTTACTCATGCTAAGGGTGTTGAAATTAATAAATTTAGCGGTCCACATCCGGCTGGTAATGTTGGTATTCAAGTTCATCACTTAGATCCTATAAATAAGGGTGATGTTATATGGTATTTAGAGCCACAAGATGTTATTACAATTGCAAGATTGTTCTCAGAAGGGAAATATGATGTTTCTAGAATAATTGCTATGTGTGGTTCTCAAGTAAATAAACCTAGATATTATAGAACAATTGCAGGAACTTCAATTGCTAATTTTATTTCTGATAACGTTATTGGTGATAATAATAGAATAATTTGTGGTGATGTTTTATCAGGATCAAAAATTAATACTGAAGGCTATTTAGGTTTCTATGATACTCAGTTATCTGTAATTAAAGAAGGGGATCAACAAGAATTTTTAGGCTGGATGTTACCTGGATTAAATAAATTTTCATTATCGAAATCTTATTTTTCATGGCTTTTTCCTAAAAAAAGATATGATATTGATACAAATATGAGAGGTGAAGAACGTGCTTATGTTGTAACTGGTCAATATGAGAAAGTTTTACCTATGGATCTGTATCCACAACAACTAATTAAAGCAATTATGATTGAAGATATTGATTTAATGGAAAAGTTAGGTTTATATGAAGTTGCTCCAGAAGATTTGGCGCTTTGTGAATTTGTATGTACTTCTAAAATTGAAGTTCAGTCAATTATTAGGCATGGTCTTGATTTATTAAGAAAAGAGAATCTATAGATATGAAGTTATTAAAAAATCTTTTAAGTTCAATTAAGCCTCATTTTGAGAAAGACGGCAAATTAGAAAATTTCTATCCAGCTTATGATGCTTTTGAGACTTTCTTATTTGTTCCTGATCATACAACTGATAAGGGTACTCATATTAAAGATGCTATAGATCTTAAAAGAACTATGGCATTTGTAGTTTTAGCTATGCTTCCATGTATTCTTTTTGGAATGTGGAATATTGGATCTCAATATTATCTAGCCTTAAATGTTGAATCTACTTTTTTTGAGAATTTAATATTTGGTTTCTGGAAATTTCTTCCTTTATTAATTGTTTCATATGCTGTTGGATTAACAGTTGAATTTGCTTTTGCAATCTCACGAGGTCACTCTGTTAATGAAGGATATTTAGTTTCTGGTATGCTAATTCCTTTAATAATGCCCGTTGATGTTCCTTTATGGATGTTAGCTGTATCTGTTGTATTTGCAGTTGTTATTGGTAAGGAAGTTTTTGGTGGTACTGGAATGAATATCTTAAATCCTGCTTTAACTGCTAGAGCTTTTTTGTTTTTTGCTTATCCTTCATATATGTCAGGAGATAAGGTCTGGGTACACGGAGCTTCAGTAGATGGTTATTCTGGGGAAACGATTTTAGGTGCATTAGCCTCTAATACATCTTCTTGGAATAGTTTGTTGTGGAATGCGTCAGATGCTTTTTATGGATTTATACCAGGTTCAGTTGGTGAGACATCATTTATAGCAATTTTAATAGGAGCAGGTATTTTAATATTTAGTGGAATTGGTAGTTGGCGTATTATTGTATTTACTTTTTTAGGGGGTTATTTAACTGCATTATTATTTAATCTTTGGGGTATTAATACTTTAATGTCTACTCCAGCCCATATTCATTTGTTAATTGGAGGTTTTGCTTTTGGTGCGGTTTTTATGGCTACTGATCCTGTAACAGCTACTCAAACAAATAAAGGTAAAGTTATCTATGGCTTACTCGTTGGTTTCTTTGCTATTGTAATCAGAATATTTAATCCTGCTTATCCAGAAGGAATGATGTTAGCTATTTTATTTATGAATGTATTTGCTCCGTTAATTGATCATTATATCATTGAATCTAATATTAAAAGAAGATTAAGTAGGTTAAAAGTTTAAATAATGAATGTAAATAAAAACTCATATACAATTGGATTTGCATCAGTAATGGTAATTATTGTAGCTGCTTTACTTGCATATACTTCTATTTCATTAACTCCATATCAAGATAGGAATATTGAGTTAGAGAAAAAACAAAATATACTTCAATCTGTTGGCGTTGAGGTTGAAAGAGATAATTCTGAAATTATATATAGTCAATATATTAAAGAAGAGCTTATTATAGATGATAAAGGAAATGTTTTAGATGGTTCTGCATTTGATGTTGATCTTGGAGTAGAAGTAAAGAAAAATATTGCTGATCAAAAGCTTCCACTATATATTAGTATTTTAGAAGATAGCTCTAGATGTTTTATTATTCCTTTACGTGGTAAAGGATTATGGGGTCCGATTTGGGGATATATTGCGTTAAAAGAAGATGTAAATACAGTTTTTGGTGCTGTTTTTGCTCATAAAAGTGAAACTCCTGGATTAGGTGCAGAAATAAATCAATCTTTCTTTCAAGAACCTTTTAGAGACAAGAAGATTTTTAATAGTGATGATGAATTTGTTTCAATAACAGTCATTAAAGGAGGTGCTCCGGAAGGTAGTATGCATGCTGTTGATGGTATTTCTGGTGGAACGATTACTTCTGATGGTGTTACTGATATGATTAAGGAACGTGTAAGTAGGTATCTTCCATACATAGAAAAAAATAAGCCTGTTTCAAATGATACATTAATGAATCTTAATTTAATTTCTAAAGTTTATGAGTAAAGAGCCATTATTTTCAAAAAAGAATAAATCACTATTAACTGATCCACTTGATGATAATAATCCAGTTACTGTTCAGGTTTTAGGTATTTGTTCTGCTCTAGCAATAACAGTACAATTAAAACCAGCTATAGTGATGGCTTTATCAGTTTTATTTGTTTTGTCAGTAGCTAATGTTGTAGTGTCTTTATTAAGAAGTTTAATTCCTTCCAGAATTAGAATTATTGTTCAGCTTGTAGTAATTGCGACATTAGTAATTTTAGTTGATGAGGTTTTAAAGGCTTTTGTTTATGATGTAAGTAAAGAGTTATCTGTTTTTGTTGGATTAATTATAACAAACTGTATTATTATGGGACGTTTAGAGGCTTTTGCTTTAGCTAATTCTCCTTGGAAATCTTTTCTTGACGGATTAGGTAATGCATTTGGATATGGATGGATTTTAATTGCAGTCGCTTTTTTTAGAGAATTACTTGGATCAGGAACTTTATTTGGATACCCAGTTTTAGAAAATTTAGGCATTTATGATCTTGGTTATGAGAATAATGGAATGATGATTTTACCTCCTATGGCTCTTGTGACAGTTGGTGTAATTATTTGGGTACAAAGAATGAGAAATAATAAATTAATAGAATCAAATTAATATTATGCAGGATTTAGCAAATATTTTTATCAAATCAATTTTTATTGATAATATGGTTTTTGCATATTTTTTAGGAATGTGTTCTTATTTAGCAATTTCAAAAACAGTTAAGACGTCTGTGGGTATGGGTTTTGCTGTTATTTTTGTATTATCAATTACAGTACCATTAAATTATTTATTAGTGAATTTTGTTCTTGATAAAGGAGCATTAGTATGGTTACATGATGACTTTCATGATGTTGATTTAAGCTTCTTATCTTTTATAATGTTTATTGCTGTTATTGCTTCAATGGTGCAGCTTGTAGAAATGTTAGTTGAAAAATTTTCACCAGCTTTATACAGCTCTTTAGGTATATTCTTACCTCTTATTGCAGTTAACTGTGCTATATTGGGTGGTTCTCTTTTCATGCAGGAAAGAGCATACAATAATATTACCGAAGCAATTGTCTTTGGACTTGGTTCTGGTATAGGTTGGTTTCTCGCTATTGTTGGTATTGCAGCTATTAGAGAAAAAATTAGATATTCTCATGTTCCTCCTGCATTGCGAGGTCTTGGTATAACATTTATTATAACAGGATTAATGGGAATAGCATTTATGAGTTTTATGGGTATCAAACTATAATTATATGATATTATTAAGTACATTAAAAATTGCGAGTAGTATATCAGTATTCTTACTATTAATTTTAACTCTTGTAACTCTGTTACTTTTTGTTAAAACTAAACTATCTCCTTCTGGTAAGATTAAGATTATGATTAATGGTGAGAAAGAAATTGAAGTTGATGGAGGTAGTACTCTTCTTTCAACATTAAGTAATGAAGGGATTTTTCTTCCTTCTGCATGTGGGGGAGGAGGAACTTGTATTCAATGCACTTGTCAAGTTAACTCAGGAGGAGGAGGGATTCTTCCAACAGAAGAGCCTCATTTTTCAAGAAAAAAAATTGCTGAAAATTACCGTTTGGGTTGTCAAGTTAAAGTAAAGGAAGATATGGATATTACTATTCCTGAAGAAATTTTTGGTGTTAAGGAATGGCAAGCGACAGTTGTTTCTAATTATAATGTTGCTACATATATTAAAGAGTTTATTGTTGAGCTTCCTGAAGATATGGATTATATTGCTGGTGGATATATTCAAATTAACATCCCTGAGTGCGAAGTAAAATATTCAGATATGGACGTTACTGCTCACCCACAAGATCATCCTGGAGAACCTGATAAATTTGAAAAAGTATGGGCTGAAGGAAATTTTGCGTTGAGAAATCTAGTTATGAAAAATGATGAGGATATTGTTAGAGCTTATTCTATGGCTTCTTATCCAGCTGAAGGGAAAAAAGTAATGCTGAATGTAAGAGTTGCTGCACCTCCTTGGGATAGAGATAAAAACACTTGGGCTGATATTAATCCTGGTGTTGCTTCTTCCTATATTTTTGGTTTAAAAGAAGGAGATAAAGTTTCTATTTCTGGTCCTTATGGAGAGTTTTTTATTAATGATACAGACTCTGAGATGTTATATATTGGTGGTGGAGCTGGAATGGCTCCAATGCGTTCACATCTTTATGAATTATTTAAAACTTTACAAACTGGTCGGAAAGTAACTTTTTGGTATGGCGGTAGATCTAGAGCAGAACTTTTTTATATTCATTATTTTAGAGATCTTGAAAAAGATTTTCCAAACTTTAAATTTCATTTAGTTTTATCTGATGCTCTACCTGAAGATAATTGGGTGGAGAAAAAGAATCTTGATGATCCTAATGGTGATGGTTTTTCTGGATTTGTTCATCAAGTAGTAATTGATAAATTTCTTACGAACCATGAAGCTCCTGAAGATATAGAATTATATTTCTGTGGTCCTCCTTTAATGAATCAAGCAGTTATTAAAATGGCAGAGGATTGGGGTATACCTGATGAAAATGTTCGTTTTGATGACTTTGGAGGCTAGAATACACCTATTTTAATGTATTAGTTATTTTAATACATTCCATAGCTTCCTCAACATCATGCACCCTAAGAATATTTGCTCCGTTAAGTAAACCTATTGTATTAATTATACTAGTTCCATTTAGTGATGTTTCAGCTTTTTTATTAAGAATGTTATATATCATTGACTTTCTTGAAGCGCCAATTAAGATTGGTAGATTAAACTCTTTAAATTGAATAAGGTTTTTTAGAATTGTATAGTTATTATCTATTGTTTTTCCAAATCCAAAGCCTGGATCGATAATAATTTTATTAAACCCTTTGTTATTTAAATTCTTAATTTTCGTATTAAAGAATTCTTTTAATTCTGACATCACGTTATTATAATTAGGTTTATTTTGCATTGTTAAAGGATTTCCTTTCATATGCATCATAATATATGGTATATTAAGTTTGATAATAGTATTAAACATTTTTTTATCATTTTCTCCTGCTGATATATCATTTATCATATCTGCTCCATTTTCAACACAAGCTATAGCAACTTCTGATCTAAATGTATCTACAGATATTAAAAGGTTTTTTGTATATTTTCTAACAAGTTTAATAGCTGGAATTAATCTTTTTAATTCTTCTTGCTGACTCACTGGCTTTGATCCAGGCCTTGATGAACAAGCTCCGATGTCTATTATTTTGGCCCCTAGTTTTTCAATTTTTATACATTGTTTTATTATATTTTCTTCAGTTAAATATTTTCCTCCATCATAAAATGAATCTGATGTAAGATTAAGTATTCCCATTACAATTGGTGTTGAAAAATCTATTGAATTACCTTTTTGTTTTATTATTTTTGACACTATAATTGCTTTATATTTAACCTTTATAAAAAATTAATCCAATATGAATACTACCATTCTTGAATATGATTCAATAATAAAAAAATGTGAGGACATTTTTGCTAATAAAATGAAAGATTATGGTAGTGCATGGAGAATATTAAGAATTAGTTCTTTAACTGATCAGATTTTTATTAAGGCTCAAAGGATTCGAAGTATCGAAAGTAAGGGTATGCAAAAGATTGATGAGGGTGTTTTTAACGAGTTTATTGGCATAGTTAATTATTCAGTAATTGGTTTAATTCAAATTGATCTAGGTGTATCTGAACAGCCTGAAGATCTTAGCTATGATAAGGTTATTAATATGTTTAAAACACATGTATTAACCTCAAAAGAATTAATGATTGATAAGAATCATGATTATGGTGAAGCTTGGAGAGATATGAGAGTTAGTTCTTTAACTGATCTTATTCTTCAGAAGTTATTGAGAGTTAAACAAATAGAAGATAATAATGGCAGTACTATAATTTCAGAAGGCATAGATGCTAATTATTTAGATATGTTAAATTATGCAGTTTTTGCATTAATTAAATTAAATAAAAAATAATTTTATTATGAAGAATGTCGTTTTTATTTCGAGGATTTTAATTTCTGCACTATTTCTTTTATCTGCTGTTGCAAAGTTGTACCCTACTCCATTATATGGAATTACTAAGGTTTTTGAGGAAGGACAACTAATACCAATGGGATTTAGCACTGAAATTGCTCCTTTCTTTTCAAGATTAATCATAGGTTTTGAATTTTTTATTGCTTTTGCTATTCTACAGTCTCATTATATTAAAAAGTTAATAATTCCATCAACTATACTTTTGCTTGCTGTTTTTAGTATTGACTTGTCATTAGATATATTTGTTGGTAATGAAGAAAATTGCGGATGTTTTGGTCAGTTAATTCCTATGACTCCTTCACAGGCTCTTATTAAAAATATTTTCACCTTATTAATTCTATTTTTCTTATATAAAAATGTACATGATAGAAAGAATAGTAATTTCCTTCTATTATTTAATGGATTTCTTATAATTACTGTACTGATGTTTTCTTTGTTGCCAATTGCAACGAATTCAAGTAATAAGCAGATCTCTTCTTTTAGTAATTATGTTATACCTGAGTTTAATATTAATGATGGAAAGAAAGTATTGTGTTTTTTTGATGCAGGTTGTGAGCATTGTATGGATGCTGCAAAATCATTAACAGATTTATCTCTATTAAATACAGATTTTCCAGAAGTTCATATTATTTTTTCTGATACAGAAGAGGGAAAGATTCCAGAATTCTTAGAATATTCTGGTTCTAACTTTTCTTACCAGGTAATGGAGTTTTATAATCCTGATGATGATATTAATAGTTATTTAGAAGTTCTTGGTTTTGAATATGAGAATCCAGTTATTATTTACTTTAACAATGGTAATCAGATGAGATTTTATGATGGTACTACAAATAATGAATATAATCCTGAAGATTTTAAAAGATTATTTAATTAACAATATACTAATTGTATAATTATATACTTAAAAAAGTTTTTTATTCCATTCTAGTAATCTATGGAGTCATAACTATAGTTTTTTTTCTTTTCCATGTTTTACCTGGAGACCCTGCTAGAATGATGTTAGATAAAAGAGAAGACTCAAAACAACTTGAGCTTATTAAGGCCAAGTATGGTTTTGATAAACCTTTACATCTTCAATATTTTTACTATTTAAATGATGTGTCAATATTATCTTTTCATAATACAAAAGATGTTAATTCATTTGCCTTTTTAGATTATAAAAAATATAACGCAAAAATTTTATTTAATTATAAGGATTTTTCTCTAGTATTTAAAACTCCATATTTAAGAACTTCTTTTGTAAAATCTAATCTAAAGGTTTCTTCAATTATAAAATCAACATTTCCTAATACCTTTTTATTGGCTTTATTAGCAATTATTTTTGCATTAGTTTTTGGTTTGGTTTTTGGTGTTGTATCAGCTCTTAATAAAAATAATATTATTGATCGAATAGTCCTTTATTTATCTGTTATGGGTATGGCTCTTCCTTCATTTTTTAGTGCTATTTTAATTGCTTGGATATTTGGGTATATCCTTCATTCTTATACTGGATTATCAATGACTGGTAGCTTATATGAGATTGATGATTATGGAATTGGGAGATCATTAAATTTGAAAAATATAATTCTTCCTGCTATTACTTTAGGTATAAGACCTTTGTCAGTTGTCATTCAGTTATGTAGAAATTCATTATTAGATGTTTTATCAATGGATTATATTCGTACAGCTAAAGCAAAGGGTTTAAGTCGTTTTCTAATAGTCTTTAAGCATGCATTAAGAAACTCTCTTAATCCAGTTATTACTGCTGTATCAGGATGGTTTGCTTCTTTATTAGCTGGAGCTGTTTTTGTTGAATATATTTTTGCGTGGAATGGTTTAGGAAAAGAGATTGTTGATGCATTAAACAATATGGATCTACCTGTTGTAATGGGTTCAGTTGTTTTTATATCTTTAATATTTGTTATTATTAATATATTAGTTGACTTAATTTATGCTTGGGTAGATCCTCGTGTAAGAATTGAATAAAATTATGAGAAAAAAACTGGTTATTGGGAATTGGAAAATGAATCTAGATAAGCTAGAATGCATGGCATTAGTAAACGAAGTTATAGAACCTAACTTATCAGATGATGTTAAGGTTGTTCTTGCACCTCCATTTGTCTATTTAGATTTAGTTGCTTCAATATGTTTAGATAAAGAAAATTTTGATGTTGCAGCTCAAAATTGTAGTTGTAATGATAATGGTGCTTTTACTGGAGAGGTCTCTGCTCAGATGATAGAATCACTAAATGCTAAATATATAATTCTAGGTCATTCGGAACGAAGACAAAATTTCAATGAATCTGAAAAAATACTGAATTTAAAGATAGTACAAGCTTTAAAATATAATACTAATATAGTTTTTTGTTGTGGTGAAGATATTACCCATAGAGAGTCTGGTAAGCACTTTGATATTATTGAAGAGCAAATTTCATCCACTGTTTTTAAACTTGAGTTAAAAGATTTTAAAAATATTATAATTGCTTATGAACCAATTTGGGCTATTGGTACAGGAAAGACAGCGACTGCTGATCAAGCTCAAGAGATGCATCATTTTATTAGATCTTTAATTGAAAAAAAATATAATAATCATATTAGTTCTATAGTTCCTATTTTATATGGTGGAAGTTGTAAGCCTATTAATTCTAAGGAGCTTTTTGCAAAGCCTGATATTGATGGTGGATTAATTGGTGGGGCTTCTTTAAATGCAAAAGATTTTCTATCTATTGTTAAATCTTTTTAATGGAGTATACTGAATTAGATATTGTTATTAAGGATGTTAAGCCATTTTCTGAAATTCTTATTGCCAGACTGAATGATATTGATTTTGAAACATTTGAGGAAAATATAAATGGTGTCAAGTGTTATATTCAGTCACAATTTTTTGATTTACCAAAAACACAATCTATTCTCAATAAAATTTCAACTCAGACATCATTGCAATATTCCATTAATAAAATTGCTCAAAAGAATTGGAATGCTGAATGGGAAAAGAATTTTCATCCTATCATAATTAATTCAAGATGCTCAATTAGAGCAGATTTTCATCAGCCATTAAATAATGTTGAGGATGAAATTATTATTACTCCAAAAATGTCTTTTGGAACTGGACATCATGAAACAACATCTCTTATGATTAATGAACTCTATAATATTGATCTTAAAAATACAAATGTTTTAGATATGGGATGTGGTACTGGTATTTTATCAATTGTAGCCTCAAAAAGAGGAGCGAAAAAGATAGTAGCAATTGATATTGATGATTGGGCATACCAGAATGCTATTGAAAACTCTAATCTTAATAATATAAAAAATATAGATTTTCTTTTGGGTGATATTGATAAACTTAACAATTTATCTTTTGATATTGTCCTTGCTAATATTAATCGAAATATAATTTTAAGAGACTTGTCTTCTTATTATAATTTTTTATCTTCAAATGGAGATCTTATAATAAGTGGTTTTTTAATTGAGGATGTTAATTTAATTTTAAAAGATGCTAAAAATTTAGGATTTAATTTAATAAATAAAAAAAACAAAAATCAATGGTATATTCTTCATTTAAGAAAGTAAGATTTTTTATTCTTATAATATCAATTTTGTGTTCATTTTCAGCTGATGCACAGAAGAAGATCAGTAAGTTTTCTGATGACTATAATACATATATTGATGAATTAAACAGTTTAATGAGTGCTTCAGATAATTCAGAGTTAAAAGATAATTTTAAACAATTCAGGAAATTGTCTTTGTCTGAAGGTGTTACTCAAAACCAAAAAATATCTATTATTAGTTTATCTAATAAAATGCTTGACAATAGAATGCGTGCAACACCACACTTTAATCAGCTTCTAATAACATTATCATCATTAATTAAGATTCCTGAAAATAATGTAAAGCTAGATAATTGGTTATATATTACATCACAAGTTATTGAAGATTTCTCTTCTAAAAAACTTTTAATGTTTTTATATTTTTCCGATGATATACTTGTAAAAAACATTATTCGAGAAAGTAAAACAACCATTTGGAAAGTATCTTCAAATAATTACTCTTTTGAGATTAATGATAAGGGGCCTTATATTAGTTTCTCTGATCCTGTAGATTTTATTTGTAGGTCAAATGGTAATAGTTTAACTGTTTTTGAAACAAAGGGTGATTATTTCCCACTTATTAATAAATGGGTTGGATATAGTGGTAAAATGAATTGGCTAAATAAAGGAATTAGTTCTGATTCAGTATATGTTAATCTTAGTGAATATAGTATTGATACACGAACAACCTCTTTACAAGCTGATTCTGTTTCTTTCTTTAATAAATACATGTTTCAAGCTCCTATTTTTGGAGTTTTTAATGATAAAATAACTAACGGAAGACAAGCTGAGAACTATCCAAAATTTATTTCATACGCTAAGAATCTAATCGTAAAAGATATTTACCCAAACGTGGATTATAAAGGTGGATATAAGCTTCAGGGTAGTGATTTTATTGCTGATGGAGGGAAATTCGCTGAAGCAAAAATTATATTTAATAAAAATGGTAAAATCTTATTTGTTGCTAATGCAAATAAATTTATATTAGGTGGAGACAGAATTGTTGCTAAGCAAGTGGGAATAAAGATATTTTTTGATCAAGATTCTTTATATCATTCAAATTTAAAGTTTTCTTATAATAATTTAAATAGAAAATTAAAACTATCAAAAAGTGGAAGATCAAGTGCTCCAATGCTGAATACATATCACAAGTTGAATATGGATTTTGAATTATTAGAATGGGAAATTGATAAAAACATCATGACTTTTGGGTCATTACCGGGTACTGCTCAATCTCAAGTTAATTTTGAATCTGTTGACATGTACTTAGAAAGTAGATTTGATGCCTTGCAAGGTATTGATGCAATCCATCCTTTAATTTTAATTGAGAAATATGTTAATGAGAGGGGTGAAGATCAGTTTTATGTTGAAGATTTTGCTCGTTTTGCTAAGTTTCCTTTAGTTCAAATTCAACACTATTTAATGAATTTGGCAAATAAGGGATTTCTTTTTTATGATTTTGGCGAAGAAAGAATTACTGTATTACCAAGTTTATCAAGATATGTACTTGCAAAATCTAAGCTAGGTGATTATGATGTAATTCAATTTAACTCAAATGTTAATGGTAACTCTCTTGTTATTGTTAATGCAGCATTAAATATTCAATCAAAAGATTTAATTATTAGAGGTATTAATAAAATTGCAGTTAGTGATTCTCAAAAAGTTGTTTTTTACCCAAGAGGAGGTGAGGTTAAAATATTAAAAAATAGAGATTTCATGTTTAATGGAAGGATATTCGCTGGAAATGGTCGTGTTAATTTATTCGGTCGAGAATTTTATTTTAAATATGATGATTTTAAAGTTGATCTTCAACAGATTGATTCTGTTCAGCTGTCTGTTCCCTTAAAACCTCCAAAATTTGATCTTTATGATAATCCGATACTAACTAGAGTAAAGACAGTAATTGAAGCTGTTTCAGGTGAGTTAATCATAGATCACCCTACTAACAAATCTGGATTAAGAAAAGGTAGCTTTCCGCAATTTCCAGTTTTTAAAAGCTTTAATGACTCATACGTATATTATGATAATCCTAATATTTTTAATGGAGTCTATCAAAGAGATGTGTTTTCTTTTCATCTTGAGCCTTTTGAGATTGATAGTTTAGAGAGTTATAATGGTAATGGATTGTGGTTTGCAGGTACTTTTAAGTCTTCTGATATTTTCCCTACATTTAATGATACCTTACGTCTTCAAGACGACTATTCTTTAGGATTTACAAGAGTTGCACCTGAAGATGGTTTTCCACTTTATAAGGGTAAATCAAGATATTATAATGAGATATATTTAGGAAATAATGGATTAAGAGGGAATGGTAAATTTGAATATTTATCATCAATTATATATTCTGATGATATTATTTTCTATCCTGATTCAACCACATTGTTTTCTAATGCATTAACAATAAATGAAGTAAATAAAGGAATTGAGTTTCCACAGGCCTCTAATACTAATGCCTATTGTCATTATAGACCATATTTAGATAAATTAAATATTTATCAGACAAAAGATATGTTTAGTTTATATTCTGGAAAATCAAGTTTAGAAGGAAATATATTGCTACAACCAATAGGTTTAACTGGAAACGGAACAATGAAACTAGATTTAGCAGAAATATCTTCAGAATTCTTTTCTTTTAATTCATCATGGTTTAAAGCTGATACTGCTAATTTAAATGTTTTTGATAATAATAAGTCGTTGGCTTTTAGTGCTCAGAATCTTCGTGCTAATATTGATGTCTTGGATAGAGAAGGTGTTTTTTATTCTAACGGTATTGGATCATATGTTACCTTTCCTGCAAGTGAATATATTTGCTTTATTGATAAATTGAAATGGGAAATGGATAAACAACAGTTAACCTTAGGAGATGAGATAATTTCAGAGTCTTCTGGATCAGAATTTGTTTCTTTAAATATTAAACAGGATTCTTTATCATTTTTTGCTAAGAATGCAGATTATAGTTTGAAAGATTTTATTATTAATGCATATGGTGTTGATAGTCTTATAATAGCAGATGCTATTATATATCCTGATTCTGGTGTTTTAACTGTAGAGAGAAATGCTAATATTAGGACTCTAATAAATGCTGATATTAAAGTAGATGAACTAACAATGTATCATGTTTTCTCAAATTCAACTGTTGATATTCATGGTGCAAATAATTATTCTGGTTCAGGAGATTATGTCTATCTTGATGCATTAAAGAATACTCAAGATATATATTTCTCAGATATAAAAGTTAATGATGATACTATAACTATTGCATCTGGCTTTGTTGATGATAATAAGAGTTTTAAAATTGGAGATAGATATAATTTTAAGGGGGAGGTTAAGCTTTTAGGAGATCGCAAAAATTTAACCTTTAATGGTTACTTTAAGATTAATCATAATTGTTTGTCATTATCTAAAGAGTGGATAAAATTTTCTTCTGAAATTAATTCTTCAAATATCTCATTCAATATAAATGAGAATTTATATAATGATAATGATGATAAACTATCATCAGGTATTTTCATTAATAGAGATTCATCTTTTTATTATTCTACATTCTTAAGTCCTAAAAAAAGAGCAATTGATACTGAATTATTTTCATCTACTAAAATGGTTTATTATAATGATGAAGTTTCATCTTTTATTGTAGGTGGTGTTGATTCTAGTTCCAATTATTTAATTTTAGATGAGAAAAATTGTTCGACATATGGATCAGGTAATATTGATTTAAATCTTAATCTTGGAAGAATAGAAACTAAAGCTGTTGGAGATATTGTTAATTCTAATAAGAAGAGCTTAGATTTCAAAGGTTTTTTTATGTTAGATTTTGATTTTTCTAAAGATGCTATGGAGATTATGGCTCAAGATATATTCTCTGCACCTGGTGAAGAAATATTTGAGTATAATAAAAATTATGAGAATAATTTATCAAGAATTGTTGGTAATAATGTTAAAGATGAATTAATGATTGATTTAGAGATGCATGATGCGTTTGAGAAACTGCCAAAATCCATGAATTACTCAATGTCCTTTACAGATATAAATTTAGTTTGGAATCAAAAAAACAAGTCATTTGTTTCAAAAAATGATTTAGGATTAGGAAGTATTAATAGTACGCAAATAAATGGTCTTCTGGAGGGTTATGTACTAATTGAAAAAGGTAGAAATTCTGATATTTTAACAATTTATCTTAGAACTGAATTCTATGATGAATATTATTTTGTATATAAAAATGGTTTAATGAGAGCAATATCAACTAATCCAGAATTTAATCTTGCAATCACTGATGTGAGTGATTCAAAAAGAAAATCTGAATCTATAAAAGGAGAAACGCCATATAGATACATGCTTGCAAATGAAGATGCTCCTGAGAAATTTCTTAAAAGAATTAAAAAGCAATTTTAATTCTTATTTTTGCCTGCTTTTATGATTGAACAAGAATACATTTTTCTTATTATTCTATCTTATTTAACTGGTGCTTTTCCATCAGCTGTTTTAATAGGAAAGATTTTTTTTAAAACTGATGTTAGAGAGTTTGGGAGTGGAAATGCAGGTGCAACAAATACTTTTAGGGTATTAGGAAAAAAAGCTGGTATACCTGTATTAATATTAGATATTTTTAAAGGCTGGTTAGCTGTTAACTACATCTTTTTTATAAGTTCTTTGTCTAACAATTTAGATCTTGTTTTTGAGCAACAATTAGTTTTTGGTATTGCAGCTGTTATTGGTCATTTATTTCCAATTTATACAGGTTTTAGAGGGGGCAAGGGTATTGCTACATTATTAGGGTTATTAGTAGGTATTCAGCCTACTGCTGCTTTATTATCTTCTCTTGTTTTTATTATTATTTTTTTTATTTCTAGATATGTTTCTTTATCCTCAATTTTTGCTGCAATAGCTTTTCCAATAATAATTTATTTTTTATCAGATTCAACTGATGTATCATTGATTATATTTTCTATTTTTGTTCCACTACTAGCGCTAATAACACATCAAAAAAATATTGAAAGATTATTAAAAGGTGAGGAGGTAAAGGTGAAATTTAAATAATTTTATATGTCTATAGACTACAATAAAGAAAACAAGATTCATAAAAAAAGTATTGCTAATAAAACACTCTATCTAATAGACGATAGTTTCAATACTTTTGATCATGTTATTGATTGTTTAGTTGCTATTTGTGATCATTCACCATTGCAGGCAGAACAATGTGCCTTACTTACGCATTATAATGGTAGATGTGATATCTTAAGTGGAGAAATTTCAGAACTAAAACCTTTTCAAGAAGATCTTGAATTATATGGTTTGAACGTTCAGATTTTATAATTATATTAATTTTTGGCTCTGTAGCTTAACTGGATAGAGCACCTGATTACGGATCAGGAGGTTAGGGGTTCGAATCCCTTCAGAGTCACTTCAAAGCCCTATAAATAATATGGGGCTTTTTTTATTATGCTATGCATAGATTTTTATTTTAGCTATTATATTTTTGTAATATGAAGTATATGATTTTAGCTATACTGTTTTGTTCATTTTCCTTTATTTGTATGGCTTCATTTCCAATTTTGTCAGATACTCTTTACTTACAAAAGGAAAGTATAGAAGATTATAATTTAAGAATTAAAAATCAAGGATTTGGTAACGAAGAAAAAAATTCTTCAAATGAAAATTCATATAAGTTTAATTCACTTACAAGATCAACTCTTATATTATTGGGAGTAGTTTTTTTAGTTCTTTTAATACTTATTTTGTCATTTCAAAACGAAGGTCCTTCAAAATGGCCCTCATGGGATGATTTTTTTCTATAATATTATTAACTTATTAAAAATTAAATCATGAAAAAAATATTTATTTTATTATTATTAATAAATTTTCTTACTCCAACATTTGCTTCTTTTCCTATTGAAAAAAATAAGCTAAATAAAAAAACAATTCAATTAACAAAAAATAATGATAGTCAGCTGCTTGGCAACTTATCATTAATTTGCGGGGGCTTAGCTGCTATATCTTTAACTGGAGGTGCTGCTGGTTTACTATTTTTGTGTCTGCCTGCAATCGTTCTTGGAATTATGTCTTTAAATACAAAAGGAAGAATACAAGGAATTTTTGGTTTGATATTAGGTCTTGCAGAGTTATTACTAATAATATTTTTTCTTGTTATATTTAGCTCTATCTTAGGTTGGGGGGTTTGGGGTTAGTATTACTTTTACTATTGTAAAGTTAATTGTTAATTTTAATAATAGCTGATTTATTTATATCAAGTTGAATAAGTATAGGGTACTTTTTGTTTTTATCAATTAATTCAATTCTACTTGTATTTGGTGGAGATAATCCTGAGCTTGTTGCCTTAATCTTTATTATATTACTTCCTTTTAAGAGTTTGTATTTGATTTTTTTAGGCCTATTTTTTGTTTCATAGTCATTTAATATCAAACTACCATTTATAGTTAGATTAATTTTATCTCCATCTTCTTGATTGCTATCCCATACTTTAAGAGTTAAAAATTTTGATATCCAATTTATATTCAAATCGTCTCCCTCTTTGATAATTTGTGTTTTTTTAATATATGTTGTATCTTGTTTTTTATCTGTTTCTCTTTCTTTGTATTTTGCTATTTTCTTCTGAATTCTTTTAATTTTTTTATCAATATAAGATTTTTCCATTAATATAATTTTTCCTTCAGCGCATTTAATACTGTCCAAAAAATTGCCTATAAAACTACCTTCTAGTCTCTTTTTATTTAAAGTTTTTTTAATCTGTAAATTCATTCTTATATAGCAAAAACTATTAATTGGAGACTCAGATTTTGTTATTAAAATCTGTGTTTCATGAAGCTGAAAAGTTTTATCTTTTTTAAAATATATTCCTTGTACTTCACTTTTTGTCTCATCTACTGTATTTTGATTAGTGATAGAATATCCAGATACATTTCCGTTTTTTTCACTGAGTTCTAATGTAAAGCCAATTGGAGGACTATTTTTAATTAATAATGTGCCTGAATAATTATAATATTTTGTCTGAGCATCACATATGTGAAAAGACACAATTAATATAAAAAGTGTTCTAAATTTCATTCAAATCTAGTTTATTAAAGTTTCCAGAACTCATCATTAGTAAGTTCTTGTTTTCTAGGTTAATTGATTGTAAATGAATTTTTAGTTTCTCACAATCACTAAAGACTAGAAGATTTTCTTTGTTAAATGATGATTTAATTTGTTCTTCAGTAATTGGAGTTAATCCTTTATGTAAAATTGCTTCTTTACTAAAAAATACTATTGCTATATCTGATTCATCCATACATCCTTTATATTGTTGTAAAAATTCAGCATTTAGACTACTAAATGTATGTAGTTCCATACACGCTACCAGTTGTCTATTTTGAAACTGTGATTTTACTGCATTTATAGTTGCTTTTAGCTTTGAAGGGGAATGAGCAAAATCTTTATATATAGCAGAATTATTATTTTGAGTGATTAGTTCAAGCCTATTAGAGGCGCCACTAAAAGATTTAATTTGTTTGTAAAAATCATTTTCTTTAACTCCTAACTCTTTACATACAAGCATCGCAGCATTTAGGTTTTGAAGATTGTGATCGCCAAATATTTTTAATGGGGTATTGTTAATTATTGATACTCCATCTTCAATTTTATATTCCGGGGTGCTATAGCTAATCATCTTGCATTCTCCTTGCTCTTTTGCTAAATTTCTTAACTCTTTATCTTCTTCAAAATAAATTAGTGATTCAGTAATCATTTTTTTAAAAATTCTAAATTGATCTATATATTTTTCAAATGTTGGAAAAACATTTATATGATCCCAAGCAATACCACTAAGCACTCCTATATGGGGTTGATACAAATGAAATTTTGGTCTTCTGTCAATGGGTGAGGATAAGTATTCGTCTCCTTCTAAAATAATAATTGGAGCATCATCTGTTAGCTTTACCATAACATCAAAGCCTTTAAGTTGTGCTCCTACCATATAATCGCAATCAATTTTTAAATTTTGTAAAACATGAAGGATCATTGCTGTAATTGATGTTTTTCCGTGACTACCGCCAATCACAACTCTTTTCTTTTTTTTACTCTCCTGATATATATATTCAGGATATGAAAAGATATTTAGATTTAATGTTTTAGCTTTTAATAATTCAGGATTATCTTTTTTAGCATGCATTCCCACTATTACTGCATCAATTTTTTTGCTAATTGAATTAGGATTCCAACCAATTTCTTTTGGTAAAAGTTTATGTTTTGATAATCTGCTTTTTGATGGTTCAAAAATCTGATCATCAGATCCAGTTATGACATAACCTTTTAAATGTAATGCTAAAGCAAGATTATGCATTGCGCTTCCCCCAATTGCAATTAAATGTATATTCATTTAAAATAAAATTTATACTTTAAATGTATCATATAATTCAACTTTATTACTTTTGATTGATTAAAATTTACTAACATGAAATTGTA
>CAYNGO010000017.1:0-27880 GCA_964397025.1 uncultured Weeksellaceae bacterium | reverse complement strand
TCCTTTAGATCTTTCAGGATTAAATTATGGAATTAATCAAATTTCTATTGATGGTCTTACTGATAATAGTGGAGTATCAACTCCTACAGCTCAATTACCTGCACCAATAATAATAACGCTTAATGAAAATCCAGTAGTAACTTTTACTAGCTCTACTCCAGAGATATGTTATGATGATCCAGCTATTCTTAATTTTAACTTTAGTGCTGGAAGTCCTCCATTTATAATTGATTATACTATAAACTCTACTAGTCAAACTCCTTTAAATATAAATGGTAGTGGTAATCAACAATATACGATATCTCCAGACCCTCTAGTTGGATTAAATAATTATGATATAATACTTGTAACAGATGCTAAAGGATGTGATAATACTTTAAGTAATCCTAATGCAACAATTTTAGTAAATCCTACTCCAGAGGTTAATATTACAGTAAGTGGAACAAATCCTATTTGTGAAGGACAGGATTCAGAGCTATTTTTTCCTGTTATATCTGGAACTCCTCCATTTAATGTAAATTATTTAGCAGGAGCTACTCCTTTGTCAACTAATGTTGATGGAAGTGGAAATCAGGTATCTGGAAATCCAATGATAATATCTCCAAGTGTATCAACTATATATACATTAACTTCTATTACTGATGCTAAAGGATGTACAAATAGCTTAAGTAATAGTGCTGAACTAACAGTGAATGAAATTCCTAATGTAATTGTAAGTGGTGATACTGAAATATGTGATCAAGACGAAACCCCAGTGTTTTTTACATTTAATTCAGGGGAGGCACCATGGACAGTGACTTATAGCGTTGCAACTGCACCTAGCTCAATTACTTTATATAATACCAATGATTCAATTTTAGTTAACCCTAATGTTACTACTACATATATCATTACAAATATTAGCGATAATAATTGTTCAGCTATATTAAATGAAGATGTTACTATAACGGTTAATCCATTACCTCAATCTATTATAAGTGGGGGTGGATCTGTTTGTGATGATGGAAGCACAATAGATGTTCAAATTACTACAATTGGTGGTACTCCAAATTATAATATAAGCTATAATGTTGGTGTTACTAATAAATTTATGGCAGATGTAGCAAGTCCTTTATTAATAAGTACTAATGAGTCTGGAACTTATACTTTAACTGAAGTAATAGATAGCAAGGGATGTGTTGCTCAAAGTCTTAATGGAAGTGCTAATGTTTATATAAATGATTTCCCTGAAGTTGTTCTTCAGGCGTATCCTCAACCAACAACGATTACAAATCCAAAAATCAGTTTTATTGATGCATCATCGAATCATGTAAGTGGATTCTGGGATTTTGGAGATGGAAATGTTGAGTTTACAAATTTTGATTTACTTACTCATACTTATTTAGATACAGGCTCTTATGAAGTAATGCTACAAATTGAAAGTGATAGTGGATGTGTATCTATTGCATATCAAACAATTATAATAGCTCCTGACTTCTTAGTTTATATTCCTGAGGGATTTACTCCAAATAATGATCTTAAAAATGATTTCTACCAGCCTATTGTTAGCGGTATAACTAGTTATGATTTTAAGATTTTTAATAGATATGGTCAAATAATTTTTAAAACTTCAGAATATAGTAATGTTTATTGTGAGAGTGGATGTAATTCAGCATGGGATGGTCTTATGAATAATGGAGACTACGCTGCAGTCGGTAATTATACATATTCAATGGTAGTATTTGATTTAAATGGGAAAGAAAGAACGTTCCAAGGTAATATATCTTTAATGCGATAATTGCTCTTAATACTTTTACTATAAAGTTTGAATACATAAGATTATCTTTATATTTTATTTTAAGAAAATTTATTATGTATATTTTTACTAGATAATAACTATAACGCATGTGTATATCTAACTTTTTATATAAAAAGCTAAAAATACACTTGTCAATGATAAAGAAGAAATTAAATTAATGAATAGAATACTATTATTTTTAGCTTTTCTGTTCTACTGCTTAAACACTTCTGCTCAATCAACATGTGCTACAGCACTTCCTATTGCAACAGGTTCTAATTATACATTTCCAGCATCTACTAATACTACAGCACCATTCTGGTTAACCAATTATGGCTGCTTAGGAACAGCTCCTAATCCTGCTTTTTATTATATGGAAATGAGTAGTGGAGGAAACTTAAATATAGATATGTCCTCAAACCCATTAGTAGATATTGATTTTATTTGTTGGGGGCCTTTTACAGATTGTTCTAATATGTGTAGCCTAGTAAACTCTGCTGCAATTGAAGATTGTAGTTATTCTGCTAGTAGTAATGAAACATGCAATATTACTGGAGCAGTAGCTGGAGAAATTTATTTATTAATGATAACAAATTACTCCAACCAAACTACTAATATTAGCTTTTCTCAAACTAGCGGTAATGCTACTACTAACCCTTGTGTTTTTGGAGGTCCTGCTGGTAATGACTCTATTATCAACAAATGTCTACTAGATTCACCTTTTTTACTCACTGATCAATTAGCAGGAAACCCTATTAGTGGAGGGACATGGTATAATCCTCTTTTAAATGTAGTATCTAATTCTACATTTGATCCATCTAATGATATCATAGGAACATATACTTATATAGTAGATAGTACATCTTGTTGTCCTAATGACACAAGCTATTTAGATATCTTTCTAAATTCAAATCCAACAACTAATTTTCCTGTAATAAACAGTCAATGTTCCAGTGAAACAGAGATAATCTTAAATACAGCAATTCCCTTTGGTGGAACTTACTCTGGTACATCTGTAACTGACAGTATATTTATTCCAAATTTTGTAGGCCTTAATTCTATTAACTATGTATTTATAGATTCTAATAACTGTAGTGATACATCAACTCAAAACTTTATTATATATGACACTCCTGTAATATCAAGTAATATAGTAAATGTATCATGCTATGGTTTTTCTGATGGTATTATTAATACAATTATTTCTGGAGGAACTGCTCCATTTACAGAAAATTGGGGGGGATATAATCCTCTTGCTCTTAATGCTGGTTCATATAGCTATATGCTAACAGATGATAATAATTGTACAGTTAATGATACCATTAATGTATATGAACCTCCTGAGTATTTAACTAATGTAATATCAAATAATATAGATTGTAATGGAAATAATAATGGATCTGCATTAATTAATTTTCAGATTACCTCATATCCATCTTCTTATGGAAATATATCAGAATTAGCATATTGTAATTCATTTCCAGGAGCTAATACTTTTAGTAATATTAAAGATGTACAACTAATTGGTGACAATTATAATATAAACAATAATACTGCTGGACTATGTGATTCATATGAAGATTATACTTCACAATATGCGGATCTTACTCAAGGTCAATCTTACTCTGTAATAGTTAGCCTCTCTGATTGTAATGGCTATAATTTCCCAAGTGGAGGCTATGTATATATTGATTGGAATGTAGATGGTGATTTTTTAGATCCAGGAGAAGAAATTGGCTCTATCCCTTTTGGTGACTCTATTGTAAATGCAGCTGTAGTTATACCCTTTACTGTACCTAATTCTCTTTCTTATGGGCCTACAAGAATGAGAGTTATGTCTCAATTTTCTAGCTTGTCTAGCATTACATCTATGTCTTCGTGCGATCAAGGGGTTTATTCTCCATCTACTACAACTTATTCAGAGCCTTGGTATGGAGCTACTGAAGATTATTCATTAACAATCTATCCAGATACTACAAATCAAACATTTTTATGGTCTACATTAGAAACTAATGATAGCATTAATAATTTAAATGTTGGCATTTATACTGTTACTACATCAAGTAACGGATGTCTATTTACTGATTCTATTGAAATTACTGAGCCTACAGTACTTAACACATCAAATATTATAACAAATGTTAGCTGTAATGGTGGCAATAATGGAAGTATAACATTTAATATTAATGGAGGGATCATGGATTATGAAATTAATATTGCTGGAGTTAATCAAAATTTAGCAGCTGGATTAACTTCATTTACAACTCCATCTAACCTATCAGCTGGAAGTTATCCATATACAGTTTCAGATGCTAATGGCTGTTTATTTATTGATACAGCATATGTACTAGAATCTATTGCTATTTCTTTAGTTGAAAACACAACCTCTGTAAGTTGTTTTGGTGGAGTTGATGGTAGCATTGATTTATCAATAAGTGGAGGTACCGGTTCTTTTAATTTTATGTGGAGTACTGCTGACACTACTGAAGACATATCTAATCTAAGTATTGGCACTTACACCTATACTATTACCGATTCTTTAAACTGCATATTCTCAGATACGGTATCAATCACTGAGCCCTCTCCTATTAATGTAAGTATCAGTACAACCAATGTATCTTGTGCAAATGGTAATGATGGAACAGCAATACTGAATATATCTGGAGGTGTTTTTCCATATACAGAAAACTGGGGATTAAGTAGTTCTTTAAATCTTGATGCTAATAATCACACCTTTATTGTTACTGATGATAATGGTTGTAATTATTCTGATTCAATAACTATTTCTGAACCCCCTTCATTATTAGTGAGTTATATCACTACAGATGCTCTATGTAATGGAGCCTTAGATGGAACCGCTACACTAACTATATCTGGAGGTGTAAATCCTTATTCAGAGAATTGGGGATTAAGCAATCCCACTGCGCTAAATGCTGGATCTCATACATTTATTGTTACTGATACTAATGGCTGTACTAAAGTAGATTCTTTTATTATCAGTGAACCAAGTCAAATTAGTATACTTGTTGATACCTTTAGGGTAAGTTGTGCTGGATTCTCTGATGGTAGTGCCTCATTAAATATATCTGGAGGAACGGCTCCATACATTGAAGATTGGGGAGGAAATAATCCATTAGCGCTAGATACCGGAACCTTTCTTTTTACAGTAACAGATAGTAATAACTGCTTATATCAAGGACAAGCTATAATTACAGAGCCAAATCCAATTATAGTAAATGAATTAACTACTGAGGTAAGCTGCTTTGGATTATCAGATGGAGTAGTATTACTACAGATTAATGGTGGAACAGCTCCATATAACGAAGATTGGGGAGGGAATAACCCATTAGCACTATCTCAAGGGAATTACAGCTATACAATCACTGATATTAATGGATGTGTACAAACTAATTATATAAGTATTAATCAACCTAATGAATTATTAGTAACATCAACAGTAGTTGATGTAAGCTGTTTTGGAAGTAGTGATGGTAGTATATACTTAAATATTAATGGTGGAACTGCACCATATACTGAAAATTGGGCAGCTAATAATCCATTACTCTTAAGTGCAGGAACATATAATTTTATAGTGACAGATAGTAAAGGGTGTCAGTTTAATGATGATATAATAGTTAATCAACCTGATAAAATAATAGCTAATTACTCTGTAGAGAGTCCAATATGTAGGAATGATGCATCTACGATCTCTCTTAATATTATTAATCCAACAGTGAATCAATATACAATAGAGATTAATAATCAAACAAATACTGTCTCATATATAATTGATGCATTAGGAAATATCATCACTGAAAATAGTTCAATACTATTATATCCAGAGCAAACAATAGATGCAGTATTAGTATCTATAACAGATATATATGGATGTAAAAGCATAATTAATCAAGCAAATACTATTATAGTAGATCAACTACCAGTTCTTAATATGACATTAAATGATGTCTGTGAGAGCAATCCATCATTTATACTAAATCAGGCAATACCACAGGGAGGAACATATTATATAAATGATGAACTAGCAAATATATTTGACATAGAAAATCTAGAAACAGGAGATTATATAGTATCATATCAGTATACAGATCCTGTAACATCATGTAGCAATGCAATACAGAAAATCATTAGTATTCTACCCTCTCCTACAGCTAGCTTTATATCAACTCCCCAGCCTACAGATTTAGATAATCCAAATATAAGATTTACAAATACTAGTGAAGATTTTACAAATCTAATATGGGATATGGGAGACAATAATACCGAAGAAGATATCCAAGACTTTATACATACATATAGTGACACAGGCACATACATAACACAGCTAATTATAATAAATCAGTATAACTGTAGAGATACAATAAATGGAAGCCTAAGAATAAACCCTGTATATAGAATATATATACCAACATCATTTACACCAAATAGCGATGGAATCAATGAAGTATTTGAACCAATAATTAGCGGAGCTAAATCATATACTATGAAAATATATGACAGATGGGGTGGTATTATATATCAAGGAGATAATCAAGCATGGGATGGAAAAAATACAGCCAAAGGATTATACTCTTACAGCATAGAAATAATCGATTACAAAAATAAAATAGATAGACAAGTAGGACAAGTTACTCTAGGGAAGTAAACACTTGTCAAGTTTTTACGTAACTTTGTAAAATGAGAAAGTACTTATTTATATTCTTATTTATTCCATTTTTTATAAAAGGCCAAACAACTGTTACAATTTGTGATGGAGATAGTGCTTTAATATATGGAACATGGCAAAATACATCTGGAACATATAATAATACAAATGGAAATACGACAACTCTAGTTATAAACCCTCTTCCAATAATTACACCAAATTTTATTCTTAATGGAGATGCTACTATACAGCCAGGCAATGTATTTCAATTAACTCCTGCTATTGGAAATCAATCAGGGTCAGTGTGGAATAATATTCAAATTAACCTTAACAATCCTTTCCATTTTAATATAGATATCTTTCTTGGGTGTAATAACGGGGGAGCTGATGGAATGGCTTTTGTTTTACAACCAATTAGTACCTCTTTAGGTTCATCTGGAGGAGGATTAGGATATTCAGGGATAAGTCCATCTTTTGCAATAGAATTTGATACTTGGCAAAATAGCTCTGATCCATCTTATGATCATATTGCAATTCAAAAGAATGGAGTTTTAAATCATAATGGAGGAAATAATCTTGCAGGACCAGTTGGATTTCCGCCAGCTAACTATCAAATTGAAGATTGTGCTTGGCATAGTGCAGTGTTTATGTGGGACCCAGCAACACAAACATTTTCTTTAGATTTTGATGGATATATAAATGTTATCAGCTATACTGGAAATATTGTAAATAATATTTTCTCTGGTGACCCAATGGTTTATTGGGGATTAACTGCAGCTACAGGAGGTGCTAATAATGTGCAGAAATTTAGATTTAATTATGAATTAAATGATACAACCATCTGTCAAAATGATTCTGTACAAATAAATTCATTGGCTATAGCAAATTCGTACACCTATCTCTGGTCACCTAATTATAATATAACAGATAATACCGCAGCTTCTCCTTACTTTTTCCCAGATACAACAACAGTCTACTCACTTGCTATTACAAATTCTTATGGATGTACATATATAGATTCTTTTATTGTTAATGTTGACACTACAGCAAATATATATTTCCCACTAGTTGATGAGTTCTGTCTTGGGTCCCCAGAATTAAATTTAAATTATGCCAGTCCTGGTGGTGGTATATATTCTGTAAATGGTATAAATTCTTCTGGCTTTAATCCCACAATTAATGATCTTGGATTAAATACCATTACATATAGTTATACAAGTAGTAATAACTGCTCTAATTCATTAAGTCAAAATATTCAAGTATTTGATTCCCCAGTTTCAAATACTATTATAAATAATGTTTCTTGTTTTGGACTCTCAGATGGACAAATCAATCTTAATACAACTGGAGGAACCCTACCATATTTAGAAGATTGGGGCGGATATAATCCACTTACTCTTAATGCTGGAACTTACGGATATTCAATTACTGATTCTAACAACTGTGTTTTTATAGATACAGTTATAGTTTATGAGCCTGGTTTTTTTGGATCTTCAATAAATTACGATAATGTTAGCTGTAATAGTTTAAATGACGGAAGTGCTTTAATTCAACTACAAGGGACATCTACTCCTGCAGGAACTGTTTCGAATTTAACATATTGCTCATCTTATCCTGGAGTAAATACCTTTAGTAATATTAAAGATGTACAATTAACAGGAGATAATTATAGTATTAATAATAATACAATTGGATTATGTGATTCATATGAAGATTACACATCTCAATATGCTGATCTGACTGAAGGACAAGCTTATTCAGTAACTGTGAGTCTTGGTGATTGTGATGGTTATAATTTCCCTAGTGGTGGCTATGTATATATAGATTGGAATATAGATGGTGATTTTTTAGATCCAGGAGAAGAAATTGGATCCATTCCTTTTGGAGATACTCTTGCAAATTTATCTGTAGATATTCCATTTTCAGTACCATCAACAGGAGTATATGGAGCTACAAGAATGCGAGTTATGTCGCAATTTTCTAGCTCATCAAATATTACATCTATGTCTGAATGTGATCAAGGTATTTATTCTCCATCAACTACAACATATACAGAGCCTTGGTATGGAGCTACAGAAGATTATTCTATTGTAATTAACGGAACTTCAATCCAAGCTTCATATTTATGGTCAACAGGACAGATAACAGATAGTATAAGTAATTTAAATGCTGGAAATTATTCTGTTACTATAACAAATGATAATGGATGTGTAATTGCAGATTCAGTTATAATTACTGAACCAAATCTAATTGGTGTATCATATACATTAAATGATGTTTCTACTTGTCAAGGCAGTGATGGAGATATAGATATTATAATAACTGGAGGAACAGCGCCTTATACTTTTTTATGGAACAATAGTGATACTACTGAAGATATAAGTAATCTTATTTCTGGAATCTATTTATTAAATATAACTGATAGCAATGGATGTAATGATTCAGTTTCAATTCAAATAAATGAGCCTCCATCTGTTATTACAAATCACTCTAAAATAAATCCAAGTTGTATTGGATATAATAATGGTAGTATTGATTTAAGTATAACTTCTGGAACAGCTCCTTTTCAATACATATGGAGTAATAGCGCTACAACTGAAGATATTAATAATCTTGGTGCTGGAATTTATTCTGTGACAGTAACAGATTTTAATGGATGTAGTTCTATAATATCAGTTTTACTAGAAGACCCTATTGCTCCAAATATTAATTTCACTAGCGCCTCTGTAAGTTGTTTTGGTGGAGTTGATGGTAGCATTGATTTATCAATAAGTGGAGGTACCGGTTCTTTTAATTTTATGTGGAGTACTGCTGACACTACTGAAGACATATCTAATCTAAGTATTGGCACTTACACCTATACTATTACCGATTCTTTAAACTGCATATTCTCAGATACGGTATCAATCACTGAGCCCTCTCCTATTAATGTAAGTATCAGTACAACCAATGTATCTTGTGCAAATGGTAATGATGGAACAGCAATACTGAATATATCTGGAGGTGTTTTTCCATATACAGAAAACTGGGGATTAAGTAGTTCTTTAAATCTTGATGCTAATAATCACACCTTTATTGTTACTGATGATAATGGTTGTAATTATTCTGATTCAATAACTATTTCTGAACCCCCTTCATTATTAGTGAGTTATATCACTACAGATGCTCTATGTAATGGAGCCTTAGATGGAACCGCTACACTAACTATATCTGGAGGTGTAAATCCTTATTCAGAGAATTGGGGATTAAGCAATCCCACTGCGCTAAATGCTGGATCTCATACATTTATTGTTACTGATACTAATGGCTGTACTAAAGTAGATTCTTTTATTATCAGTGAACCAAGTCAAATTAGTATACTTGTTGATACCTTTAGGGTAAGTTGTGCTGGATTCTCTGATGGTAGTGCCTCATTAAATATATCTGGAGGAACGGCTCCATACATTGAAGATTGGGGAGGAAATAATCCATTAGCGCTAGATACCGGAACCTTTCTTTTTACAGTAACAGATAGTAATAACTGCTTATATCAAGGACAAGCTATAATTACAGAGCCAAATCCAATTATAGTAAATGAATTAACTACTGAGGTAAGCTGCTTTGGATTATCAGATGGAGTAGTATTACTACAGATTAATGGTGGAACAGCTCCATATAACGAAGATTGGGGAGGGAATAACCCATTAGCACTATCTCAAGGGAATTACAGCTATACAATCACTGATATTAATGGATGTGTACAAACTAATTATATAAGTATTAATCAACCTAATGAATTATTAGTAACATCAACAGTAGTTGATGTAAGCTGTTTTGGAAGTAGTGATGGTAGTATATACTTAAATATTAATGGTGGAACTGCACCATATACTGAAAATTGGGCAGCTAATAATCCATTACTCTTAAGTGCAGGAACATATAATTTTATAGTGACAGATAGTAAAGGGTGTCAGTTTAATGATGATATAATAGTTAATCAACCTGATAAAATAATAGCTAATTACTCTGTAGAGAGTCCAATATGTAGGAATGATGCATCTACGATCTCTCTTAATATTATTAATCCAACAGTGAATCAATATACAATAGAGATTAATAATCAAACAAATACTGTCTCATATATAATTGATGCATTAGGAAATATCATCACTGAAAATAGTTCAATACTATTATATCCAGAGCAAACAATAGATGCAGTATTAGTATCTATAACAGATATATATGGATGTAAAAGCATAATTAATCAAGCAAATACTATTATAGTAGATCAACTACCAGTTCTTAATATGACATTAAATGATGTCTGTGAGAGCAATCCATCATTTATACTAAATCAGGCAATACCACAGGGAGGAACATATTATATAAATGATGAACTAGCAAATATATTTGACATAGAAAATCTAGAAACAGGAGATTATATAGTATCATATCAGTATACAGATCCTGTAACATCATGTAGCAATGCAATACAGAAAATCATTAGTATTCTACCCTCTCCTACAGCTAGCTTTATATCAACTCCCCAGCCTACAGATTTAGATAATCCAAATATAAGATTTACAAATACTAGTGAAGATTTTACAAATCTAATATGGGATATGGGAGACAATAATACCGAAGAAGATATCCAAGACTTTATACATACATATAGTGACACAGGCACATACATAACACAGCTAATTATAATAAATCAGTATAACTGTAGAGATACAATAAATGGAAGCCTAAGAATAAACCCTGTATATAGAATATATATACCAACATCATTTACACCAAATAGCGATGGAATCAATGAAGTATTTGAACCAATAATTAGCGGAGCTAAATCATATACTATGAAAATATATGACAGATGGGGTGGTATTATATATCAAGGAGATAATCAAGCATGGGATGGAAAAAATACAGCCAAAGGATTATACTCTTACAGCATAGAAATAATCGATTACAAAAATAAAATAGATAGACAAGTAGGACAAGTTACTCTAGGGAAGTAAATGAAAAGAATAACACTACTCTCAGACACTCATGGTGAACTTGATAAAAGATTTCTGCCTCATTTTAAAGAATCTGATGAAATATGGCATGCAGGAGATATTGGATCAATAGATATCATTGACTCATTAAATAAAATAGCTCCAGTAAAAGCAGTATTTGGAAATATTGATAATCATATAATTAGAAGGAGTTTTAAACCAACTTTACTTTTTAAATGTGAAAAAGTAAATGTTATGATGACTCATATTGGGGGCTATCCAGGAAACTATGCAAAAGGAATAAAAGATAAAATAAAAGAATGTGAACCCAAAATATTTATCTGTGGACACTCACATATTTTAAAAGTAATGTATGATAAAAAACTTAAAGTACTACATATGAATCCAGGAGCAATAGGAAATTATGGAGTACATAAAGTAAAAACTATTATAAAATTTATAATAGAAGAAGATAACATTAAAGATTTAAAGATTATAGAATTCCCACGAAAGAACTAGCGAATTCTATCAGAACCACGAACAAGCTTTTCATCCTTCTTAATAAAAAAACTAGCTATAAATAAAGACGCAAAAGGAATTATAAAAAGAAAAACACCCGATTCTAAAGTATTGTCTTGCTTATATATTAATAATATTAAAATATAAAAGATTGTTATCATAAGTCTGGCAAGAGAAGAAATAAGTCTTTGTCTATTTCTATTTTTATATTGAAAAATAGCAAAGAGTGATAAAAAAATAGAGAGAAAGATTAAAAGTCTTAAATAAATGAATCCATCATATAAATATAAAAAAGTCTCTTCATTACTTAGTATTGGAAAATAAAACACAATACTCAAAGATAATAAAGAAGAAAATAAGAAGAATAAAGACTGAATTCTTTGTATCATATTTTTTTTGTAAAAATACTTTAATTGTGATAAAAAAATAAATTAAATTAAAAATTTGTATTATTGCAACATCTTTCCAAAGATTTACATCTAAAATCCAAGATAAAAAAATACAATCATAATATACTGTGATCAACACAGAATCTACTATTTAAAAATAATAAAATGTACAAACTAGAAGAATTAAACGATTCAAAAGTTTCTGATTTAAGAGATATTGCAAAAAAATTAAATATCTCAAAATATGATAAACTTAAAAAATTAGAACTTGCATATGCAATTCTAGATTATCAAGCTGAGCATAATGAAGTTGCAGAAGCTAAGAAAATATCAGAAAAATCTCAAAAAGAAATTTCAAAAAAACCTGTTATTAAAAAAACAATAGTTTCTAAAAAAGAAAACAAACCTCATCAATTAAAAACAGAAACTAAAGAAACAAAAAAGCCTGTTCATAATAATAATGATACAAAACCAAGCGATCAGAAAGAAAAAACATCGAATCCTAATCAACAAAAAGATTCAAAAATTGAAAAAAAAATACCACAACACAATCATAAAAACAGTAATTACAAAGGTAATAAGCCAGTAAATACAAACCCTAATGCTAAACCAAACCCTAATGCTAAACCAAACCCTAATGCTAAACCAAACCCTAATACTAAACCAAAATCAGATTATGATTATGATTTTAGTGGTATTATTGATACAGAAGGTGTAATTGAGATTATGCCTGATGGTTATGGTTTTATGCGTTCATCAGATTATCACTATTTATCTTCTCCTGATGATGTATATGTATCTCATTCACAAATCAAACTATTCGGATTGAAAACAGGTGATACTATTAAAGGAACTGTAAGACCTCCAAAAACCGGAGAAAAATATTTTCCATTAATTAATGTAAAAAATATTAATGGAAAAGATCCTGGAATAGTTAGAGACAGAGTTCCTTTTGAGCATTTAACACCTTTATTTCCAAATGAAAAGTTCAATCTTCTAAAAAATGGACATAATAATATTTCAACTAGAATGCTTGATATATTTACACCTCTAGGAAAAGGACAAAGAGGTCTAATTGTAGCACAACCAAAAACTGGAAAAACAGTTTTACTTAAGGAAATTGCAAATGCAATTGCAGATAACCATCCTGAAGTATACATGATAATACTTTTAATTGATGAAAGACCTGAGGAGGTAACTGATATGGAAAGAAGTGTAAATGCTGAAGTTATTGCTTCGACATTTGACGAGCCTGCTAGTAGACATGTAAAAGTTGCTGATATTGTCCTTGAGAAAGCAAAGAGAATGGTAGAGTGTGGACATGATGTAGTTATTCTGTTAGATTCAATAACAAGACTAGCTCGGGCATATAATACTGTTCAACCTGCATCTGGAAAAATATTAAGTGGTGGTGTTGATGCTAATGCATTACACAAGCCAAAAAGATTCTTTGGAGCTGCAAGAAAAATTGAAAATGGAGGTTCGTTAACAATTCTTGCAACAGCATTAACAGAGACTGGAAGTAAGATGGATGAGGTGATTTTTGAAGAGTTTAAAGGAACTGGAAACATGGAGCTGCAATTAGATAGAAAAATTGCAAACAGAAGAATTTATCCAGCAGTTGACCTAGTTGCCTCAAGTACTAGAAGAGAAGACCTTCTTTTAGATAAAGATCATATTCAGAGAATTTGGGTTCTTAGAAATTATTTAGCAGATATGAATCCTGTAGAAGCTATTGAATTCATGAAAGATCGTCTTCAAAAGACAAAAGATAATAATGAATTTTTAGTGACTATGAATGGTTAGTAATAAAGTATTTATTCTTTATTAAAGACTCCATAAATAGCAGAACCAGTTCCAGTCATACTTGAATATATAGCGCCATCATCATAAAATTCTTCTTTAGTTTTTTCTAAGGTAGGATAAGTTTTAAAGATACTTTTTTCAAAATCATTTGTAATATTATCTTTCCATAAATCAATTGGCTGATTAATAAACTCTTCTAAAAAGGAATTAGATTTACAAAGTTCTAATTGAGAATAGGCGTCTTGGGTGCTAATATGAATATCATTATAGACTAATCTTATATTATAAGAAGAAAGATCTAAATTGATATCCCTCATTACTTCTCCTATTCCTGTAATATGTTTCGGAGTATTACAAATAAAAAAAGGACAATCAGCTCCTAAATACAGAGCTAAATTTTCTAATTCAGTATCACCAATGTTAAGATTAAATAAAATATTTAAACCTTTTAAGGTAAATGAAGCATCTGATGATCCTCCTCCTAATCCAGAACCTATTGGGATTATTTTATGTAAATGAATATGAACAGGTGGTATTTTATATTTTTCTTTAATCAATAAATATGCTTTTTCACATAGATTAACACCATTGGGAATCTGAATTCCAGAAGATGTAAATAGAAAATCTTCTGATTCTATAATTTCTATAATATCAAAACAATCGATAACAGGATAAAAAACTGATGAGATATTGTGATATCCATCAGATCTTCTAGATTTAATATTTAAACCAATATTAATTTTTGCATTTGGATATAAGATCATAAAATAGTTTTCAACAACAAAAATAATCAACTGTTTATTTATATGTATTGACAAATCATTTTATTTATATTTGATACCCTTTTACTTAAACATTATCATGCATTATCTTGAATTTGAAAAACCAATAGAGGAGTTAAATAATAAATTAATTCAAGCCAAAGAATTAGCTGATATAAAGGATGTTGACGCTAGTAAAACGATTGTAGATATCGAAAATCAAATTCATAAAACGAAACAAGATATATACAATAATCTTTCAGCATGGCAGAAAGTACAATTATCTAGACATCCAAATCGACCATATACATTAGATTATGTAAATGCATTAACTAATGGTGACTTTATTGAGTTACATGGAGATCGTAATATTAAAGATGATAAAGCAATGATAGGCGGTTGGGGAACAATTGATGGCCAAACAGTCATGTTTATTGGGCAACAAAAAGGCAGAAACACTAAAGAAAGACAATTCAGAAACTTTGGAATGGCAAATCCTGAGGGATATAGAAAAGCACTAAGACTTATGCGTTTGGCAGAGAAGTTTAATAAGCCAGTTGTAACATTAATAGATACTCCAGGAGCTTTTCCTGGTTTAGAAGCAGAACAAAGAGGTCAAGGTGAGGCTATTGCACGTAATATTCTTGAGATGACTAGATTAAAAACTCCTATTATATGTGTTATTATTGGTGAAGGTGCCTCTGGAGGGGCACTTGGAATTGGTATTGGTGATCATGTCATGATGTTAAATAACTCTTGGTATTCAGTAATATCACCTGAAAACTGCTCTACTATTTTATGGAGAAGCTGGGATTATAAAGAAACAGCCGCAGATGCTTTAAAACTAACTGCCAAAGACATGAAAAAAAATGGATTAGTAGATAAAATTATTAAAGAGCCACTATCTGGAGCTCACAATGATCCTGGAAACACATATAAAATTGTAAAAAAAGAAATAATAAATTCAATTAATATCTTAAAAAAAGTTTCAATAAAAAACTTAACAAAACAAAGAATGGATAAGTTTTGTAATATGGGAGTAGTGAAAAAATAATTAAATGGCTAATAAAATAGGAAAACGAACAATTAAAGCAACTTCTATTCAGAAGATTGATGGTAAATTACAACCACAAGCGATTGAGCTAGAAGAAGTTGTTTTAGGAGCCTTAATGATTGATAATGAGTCACTATCTGACACTATTGATAGCCTTCAGCCTGAATATTTCTATAAACCTGATCATCAAAAAATATTTGAAGCAATTGTAAACCTCTTTAATAATAGTAAACCTGTTGATATATTAACGGTTTCTGAAGAATTAAAAAGAATGGATGCTCTAGAATCTGTTGGGGGTATGCTATATATAAGTCAACTAACAAATAATATTTCATCTTCATCAAATACAGAGTTTCATGCTAGAATAATAGCTGAGAAATTTATTAAAAGATCACTTATTAGTATTTCAAATAATATAATCGGAGATGCTTTTAATGATACTATTGATATTTTTGATTTACTAAATACTGCTGAAGAAAAACTATTTACTGTTACTGAAGGTACCTTAAGAAAAAGTTATGATAAAATGAGTACTCTTATTAAGGGAGCGCTAGACAATATTGAAATATTGCGACAAAAAGAAGACGGGCTTAGTGGAGTTCCTTCAGGATTTAGCAAATTAGATAGAGTAACTTCAGGATGGCAAAAATCTGATTTAATTATTGTAGCTGCAAGACCAGGTATGGGTAAAACTGCTTTTGCATTAACTATGGCTCGCAACATAGCAATTACACATGAAACTGCAATTGGTTTTTTCTCTCTTGAGATGTCATCTGAACAATTAGTTTCAAGATTAATTGCAAGCGAAGCAGAACTTTCAGCTTCTAAATTAAGAAAAGGAGATTTACAAGACTTTGAAATGGTACAATTACATGAAAAAATCAAACAACTTTCTGAAGCTCAAATTTATATTGATGACACTCCCGCTTTAACAATATTTGAATTAAGAGCAAAAGCAAGAAGACTTGTTAAAAATCATAATGTCGGAATTATAGTAATTGATTATTTACAATTAATGAGTGCAGGAGGTAAATCTGGAAATAGAGAACAAGAGATATCTACTATTTCTAGATCTTTAAAGGGAATTGCTAAAGAATTAAAAATCCCTGTAATAGCATTATCACAAGTAAATAGAGGCGTTGAAAGCAGAACAGGTGTTGGCAGTAAACGTCCAATGTTATCTGATTTAAGAGAATCTGGTGCGATAGAACAAGATGCAGATATTGTAACTTTTATTTATAGACCTGAATATTATAAAATTTATGAATGGGACAATGGAGATGATTCCAGAAGTCAAGCAGAAATAATTATTGCTAAGCATAGAAATGGTGCTTTAGAAAACGTTCGTTTAAAATTCACACCTGAATTTGCTAAGTTCTCAGATATAGATTATTTTGATGATTCATCTAGTGATATTAATAACGAATCAATGATATCAACAGCATCATCTAGTATGAATCATGAAAATGATGAACATGCACCATTCTAAATTAATTAGAAAAAACCTTTTAACTTTTATTCTTTTACTATCTATAAATGTATCATATGCATCTTATATCCTTATACCAATGGATGATACACAAACAAATCATTTAAAAGCTTATGGCATTACATTTCTTGCAATAGAAAAAGAGATAAATGTAAATTGGCTGTTAAATTATAAAGGTGGAAGTTTCTTAATAAAAACAAATAGTATTATAGAAAATGAATGTAATATTAGAAATGTATCATATAAATTAATTGCTGATCTTCAAGCGACTAACATATTAAGTGCTATAAGTAGTAATGAAGTTAATCAAGAATCAATACGCCTTGAAAAAGTTCCAAGGGTTGCAATATACTCTCCAAAAAACAAACAGCCCTGGGATGACGCTGTAACTCTTGCACTTACATATGCAGAAATTCCATATGATATTATATATGATGAAGAGGTATTAAATAACTTATTACCTTTATATGATTGGCTTCATCTACATCATGAAGATTTCACAGGACAATATGGGAAGTTCTATGCATCATTTAAAAATGCCTCATGGTATAAAGATCAAAAAAAATTGTATGAGGAAAATGCTAAAAACCTAGGCTTTAAAAAAGTTTCTCAAGAAAAATTAGCAGTTGCAAAAAAAATAAAAGCCTTTGTTAAGGCTGGCGGATTTCTTTTTGCTATGTGCTCAGCAACTGACTCATATGATATTGCTTTAGCATCTGAGGGAATAGATATTTGTCAGCATATGTTTGATGGAGATGCTATTGATAAAAATATAAATGAAAATTTGGATTATAGTAAAACCTTAGCATTTAAAAATTTTACTTTAATAAAAGATCCAAATAAATATGAATTTTCATCAATTGATGCAACACAGACTAGACGCATAAAACCAAATATAGATTTTTTTACTTTATTTGATTTTTCTGCAAAATGGGACCCTATTCCTACAATGCTATGCCAAAATCATATGAAAGTAATAAAAGGTTTTATGGGTCAAACAACTTCTTTTAAAAACCAATATATCAAGTCTAATGTGATTATTATGGGTGAAACAAAAGCAACAAATGAAGCTAGATACATTCATGGTAAATTAGGCAATGGTACTTGGACTTTTTATGGAGGACATGATCCAGAAGATTACCAGCATCGAGTTGGAGATCCTAAAACAGACCTCTCATTACATCAAAACTCACCTGGATATCGTTTAATATTAAATAATATTTTATTTCCAGCAGCAAAGAAAAAAAAGCTAAAAACATAATTACAATACTAAAATCTTCTCACCATCATACCAAAGAGAATAATTGTCCTTATACAGCTTCTCTAATGATTTTCTTTTAATTTTCATTGAAGGGGTTAGTAATTTATTGTCAACTGTCCATATATCATTAACAACAATTAAATTATGTATTATCTCATGCTTATCTAAAGTACTATTTACATTATATAGTGTTTTTTGTAAATTGCTTTCTATATTAATTGATGATTTAGCTAACTTAGATAAAACAACAAGTGCAATTGGTTGAGGTAATCCGTTACCAACAATACAAACTTGCTCTATATTTACATCTTCTGAAAACTTCATTTCAATTGGAGAAGGAGCAATGTATTTTCCTTTTGAAGTTTTAAAAATATCTTTTACTCTTCCTGTAATTTTCAAGAAACCATCAGTATTTACAGATCCTTCATCACCTGTATATAGCCAACCATCCTTTATAATTTCATCTGTTTGTTTTTGATCTTTATAATACCCAAGCATTAAAGCATCATGCTTAATTAATATTTCATTAATCTCACTAAATTTAACTTGACAATGAGGTAAAGCTTGACCAACAAAACCAATATTAATATTATTCTTTAATGTAACATGTGAGTAGCATGTATTTTCAGTCATTGCATAGGCTTCTTGAAGATGTATTCCAAGTTTTGCAAACCATTTAAATGTTGCTACTGAAGTTGGAGCAGCTCCTGTAAATACATTAGTAGCTTTTAATAAACCAAGGCCTTTTTTAATTTTTCTTTTAATAAGAAAAGAAACTATTGGAACCTTTAAAAAAAAATCTAGCTTCTTTTGAGGTAACTTCAACAAAATACCCTGTTGGAATTTTGTCCATATTCTAGGAACACCAAGAAATACAGTTGGACTAACATGTGATAGGTTTTCACTAAAAGTTTCTAAATTTTCAGCGAAGCACACCTTACCTCCTGTATAAAGACTACACATTTGAACTAATAATCTTTCAGCTATATGACTTAAAGGAAGATATGAGAAGAACACCTCATTACTATAAATCTCTAAACTTTTACTAGCATGTAAAGTTGCATAACTAAAATTAAAGAAACTATGCATTACTCCCTTAGCATCCCCAGTAGTTCCAGAAGTATAAATAATTGATGCTAAATCGTCTAATGAGCGTTCAACATTATCTTCTATTAGCGGAACGTCTTTAATACAATCATCCCAAATTGGATAATTTTGAGAGTAAAAAGGATATGTAATACACTTTAACCCTGAAGGTATACCATCTTGCATTAATTCAAAATCATCAAGTTTTCCAACAAAAAGAAGTTGAGCATCACTATGTAATAAAATTTTATTTAAAGATTCTTTATTAAGATTTGGGTATAAAGGAACAGAAATATGTCCCGAAAGCATAATAGCTAAATCTGACATTATCCAATGTGCACAATTTTTAGAAAGAATTCCAATTTTAGCATTTTCATCTAAGCTTAATGACTTAATGTAACTTGCCATTTTCCTTACTTGTTGACCAACTTCATAGAATGTCCATTCATGCCAAATACCATTTATCGGTTGAGAAAGATATATTGAATTAGGTTTTTCAACCTCCCATTTATATAACATTTCTAATGGAGTTAAATATTTCATTTTAGTTTTTTTGATAAAGATACTATAAAAATATTTTTATGTTACAACATAATACAACTATGCGCGCATAGCTTATTTTAATATATTTGTTGTAAATATATAATTATGGAACAAGAAGATACTATTGATTACAACATAAGAAAGACATGGTTTAATATAACTAAGATGTATAACAGATCAGCAATAGACTACAAAGCAAGTACATCATTAGCGATGATTGTTCTTAATATTGACATGCTAGAAGGAACGCCCTCAACTCAATTAGGCCCAAATATGGGTATGGAATCAACTTCACTTTCAAGATCACTGAACAAGCTAGAAAAACATGGATATATTTTTAGAAAACCTGATCATGATGATAAAAGAAAATCAATTATTCACCTTACAAAAGCAGGATTAGCAGGAAGAGAAGTAGCGAAAGAAATTGTATTGGAATTTAATAATAAAGTTTTTTCACATTTTGAAAAGTCAGAAATGGATATATTTTTCAATGTTTTAAAAAAAATAAATCAAATTATTAATAGCGATAAATAAAACAATAGAAATAATACTCTAATCTATTTCATACATAATTTTTCATTAATATTTCATTTCATTTTTAGTAATTATTAAATTAAAATAAAGCTAGATTGCTTTTAGTATCTTTGTATAATGAAATTTAACAAACTAGGTTTAAGTGATCAATTAGAAGACGGCTTAGACATGATGGGGTTTGAAAAAGCAACTCCTATACAAGAACAAGCAATTCCATTAATTTTAGAAGGAAAAGACTTAATTGCTTGTGCTCAAACAGGTACTGGAAAAACAGCTGCCTTTGTTTTACCAATACTCAGCATGCTTTCAAATAGGAAGCAAAGCAATAAAGTCAAAGCATTAATAATTGCTCCTACTAGAGAACTAGCTAAACAAATTGATATGCAAATTGAAGGTTTTTCATACTATACAGATTCATCCTCTTATCCAATATATGGAGGAGGTACTGGTCCTGAGTTTGAAAATCAAAAACAAGCATTAGTCAAAGGAACAGATATAATAATATGTACTCCTGGAAGATTAATGGCACATCTTAAATTTAATTATTTTGATACTGACTCAGTAGATTATCTAATTTTAGATGAAGCAGATAGAATGCTTGATATGGGATTTTATGACGATATTATTAAAATAGCTAGTAAGCTTCCGAAAAAAAGACAAACACTACTTTTCTCAGCAACAATGCCTCCTAAAATTAGAAAGCTAGCTGAGAATATATTAATTAATCCTCAAAGTATAAGTTTAGCTATATCTAAACCAGCTGCTGGAATTACACAGTCTTCATATCTGGTTCATGATGAACAAAAAGTAAGATTAATTAGAGAAATTCTTAAAAGTAAAGAAAAAGAGAAACCTTTAAGTCATGTCCTAATTTTTGCATCTAGTATTAAAAGTGTAAAAGAAATTAAAAAAACTTTAAACAGATCAGGATTTGCTTCTAGCGATATGCATTCAGAGTTAAATCAAGATCAAAGAGAAGAAACAATAAGAGATTTTAAGAATAAAAAAATAAAAATTCTTGTTGCTACAGATATTTTATCAAGAGGAATAGATATTAAAGGAATAGAATTAGTAATTAATTATGAAGTGCCTCACGATGCAGAAGATTATGTTCATAGAATTGGAAGAACTGCTAGAGCAGATAATACTGGAGAAGCCATAACATTTATTAATAGTAAACAGGTTCGTAATTTTATGGATATTGAAAAATTGATTGAAAAATCAATTCCCAAAACACCATTACCAAATAACTTTGATAAAGGACCAAAATATGAGGTTTTTAAAAAGATGAAAAAAAAATGGAAAAAAAGATAATCTAATTATCTAGTAAGAATGGGAGCATGATATGGTTTGATTCTAGCATCAATAATTGGTAAAGAACATGAAAAATGTTTATTTGAATTTTTCATATTAAGACCATATACATCATGAGAGGGATTAGAACGAGTAAAACACACCCAAAGCCAGTTACTAAAACTTTCTGCAACAAATTTAGCATCATCAACTAATGTAATCATTGCAATACCTTCTAGCTTTTTTGTCTCCAAATATTTAATTAAAGTATTAATCTCTCCACCACCATCAATTGATAAAATCCCATCAATAACTATACAATTATTTTCAAAACCAATTGGTAAATCAAGTGTAGGGTTATTTAATGTCAAATGCCTTTTTAATTTACCAGCAGCAGCAATAATTAACTTTGAACCTTCATTAAGTTCTTTACTAGTGTAATCAAGTGTGTCAATTGTTGTCTTTGTTTGAAAATGTAAATCTCTTGACCAATCTACTCTCTCTAAAAGATGTTTAAAAAAAGCTTTCTTATCATTGATATCTGGAGCATTTTCATTATCTATAATTAATAGATATTTAGCTAAAGATAATTGACCTGTTCCAAGTATATGGTTTGCTATAGTTAAAAGCTCCTGAGGTACCCTAGTTGGATTAAAAGGTGTATACCGTTCACTTCCTATAGCTAATAATAATGGATGGACTCCTGATTCATCAACAGCATTTACTGATTTTAAACCAGGTATTTCATTCTCAATTGCACTTCCAGTCATAGTATGAATCAATTTTCCAAATTGGGAGTCTTCTTGTGGTGGTCTACCCACAACAGTAAATGGCCAAATAGCATTCTTTTTTGCAAGTACTTTTTTAACTTTAACGTATGGAAAATCATGCTGTAAACTATAATAACCTAAATGATCACCAAAAGGACCTTCTGGCTTAAGATCGTTAGCAATTTCACCACAAATAACAAAATCGGCATCAGCAGAAATCGTATAACCATCAATAACTGAGTACCTAAATCTTTTAGCTCCTAAAATACCGGCAAAAGTTAATTCAGACATATTATCAGGCAATGGCATAACAGATGAAAAGGTATGAGAAGGTGGTCCACCTACAAAAATTGAGACCTTTAAAGGCACTCCTTTATCAATTGCTTTTTTTTGATGGATACCTATACCTCTATGTATTTGATAATGCATACCAATTTCTTCATCTTTAATGAAATCATTTCCACTTATCTGAATTCTATACATTCCTAAATTAGAATTCATTATACCGGGATTATCAATATCTTCAGAAAAAACTTGAGGCAAAGTAATAAATGCACCACCATCTTTAGGCCAACATTTAATTTGAGGTAAGTCAGAAATCAAAATTTCTTCAAATGATTTTGGTAAAGAAACTTTTTTAGGCAATGCATTAAATGCATAGAATGCAGATTGTAAAGAAGCTAAAGGGTTCTTAAAACCTTCAATTGGATTAATTTGAAGATTAATTATTTTTTTTACTTTATGAATTGAATCTCTAAAAATAAAATTACTTCTTTCTATACTTCCAAAGAGATTAGATACAGCAGGATATTTACTACCTTTTATATTTTCAAAAAGTAAAGCTTTACCTGATTTTTTAAATTCTTCTAAATGTATTGATGCAATTTCAAGATTAGGATCAACCTCTTCTTTAATCCTAATTAAATGACCATTTGCCTCTAAATCTTTTACACATTCTTCTAATGATGAATAACCCATGCCGTAAAATTATAAAAAAGGCAACTATTAAAGTTGCCTTTCAAAACATATATTTTAATAAAAATTATCTTTTATTAATATTGGAATAAGAACGTAAATTTTCACCAGTGTATACCTGTCGAGGTCTTCCAATAGGTTCAGTAGTTTCTCGCATTTCTTTCCACTGAGCTATCCAACCAGGAAGCCTTCCAATAGCAAACATAACAGTAAACATATCAGTAGGAATACCTAATGCACGATAAATTATACCTGAATAAAAATCTACATTAGGATAAAGCCCTCTAGATTTAAAATATTCATCTTCTAAAACAACCTCTTCTAGTTTTTTAGCAAGATCTAAAACAGGATCTTTAATACCAAGTTGAGATAAAACATCATCAGCTGCTTTTTTAATTATTGTTGCTCTTGGGTCAAAATTCTTATATACTCGATGTCCAAAACCCATTAACCTAAATGGATCATTTTTATCTTTAGCTTTAGATATATATTTATCAACGTCTCCCCCATTTTCCTTCATCTCTTCAAGCATTTCAATAACTGCTTGATTAGCGCCCCCGTGTAAAGGTCCCCAAAGCGCAGCTATACCAGCAGAAATTGAAGCATATAAGCTAGCGTGTGATGATCCTACAATTCTAACAGTAGCAGCAGAACAGTTCTGTTCATGATCAGCATGAAGAATAAGAAGCTTATCTAAAGCACTAGCAACAATTGGGTTAATTTCAACTTCACTAGTAGGCAAACCAAACATCATATGTAAAAAATTACTTGTATAATTAAGCTTATTCTTAGGATACATGATTGGTTGCCTCATTCTATTTTTAAAACTCCAAGCTGCGAGAGTAGGTAATTTAGCAATTAATCTAATAATAGTTCCATCAATCTCATCTGAAGAACGATTAGGATCTAAAGATTTTGGATAGAAAGCAGTTAATGAAGAAACAAGAGAAGATAATACGCCCATTGGGTGAGATCTTGATGGAAAACCATCTAAAATAGCTTTAACATCCTCGTGAACTAAAGTATGAGAAGTTATCTCATTAACAAAAGTATTTAATTGAACTTGTGTTGGAAGTTCTCCATATATAAGTAAATACGAAACCTCTAAAAAATTAGATTTTTCAGCAAGTTCTTCAATAGAATAACCTCTGTATCTTAAAATACCTTCCTCACCATTTAAAAATGTAATCGCACTTTTTGTGGAACCAGTATTTTTAAAACCTCTGTCAATTGTAATAAGACCTGATTCTGATCTTAATTTACTAATATCTAAAGCTTTTTCATTTTCTGTCCCTTCAACAATAGGAATTTCATACTTCTCCCCATTAAAATGTAACTGTGCAGTCTTACTCATTGTAGTACTTTTTTTTAATTATTGTAAATATACCATCTTATACATTTATTACCTAACAAACTTAAATCCTTTTCCAGTGAAAAGAGCACGATCACCTAATTTCTCTTCAATACGTAATAACTGATTATATTTCGCTACCCTATCTGATCTTGAAGCTGAGCCTGTCTTAATTTGACCTGTATTAAGCGCAACAGCTAAATCTGCAATAGTAGTATCTTCAGTCTCACCAGACCTGTGACTCATGACAGAAGTATAAGAATTTTTTTTCGCCATATTAACAGCACTAATTGTTTCTGTTAAAGTTCCAATTTGATTAACTTTTATTAATATTGAATTTGCAATTCTATTATTGATTCCTTTAGATAATCTATTAATATTTGTAACAAATAAATCGTCTCCAACAATTTGAATTTTATCATTAAGTTTATCAGTCATCAATTTCCATGCACTCCAATCATCTTCATCTAAACCATCTTCTATAGAAATAATTGGGTATTTATTAACCCAATCATTCCAATAATCGACCATCTCATTAGAAGTTAATTTATCACCATTAGATTGATGAAAATGATATAATTTTTCATCTGTATTATAAAATTCAGATGCAGCAGCATCTAATGCTATATATATATCTTCACCAGGCCTATATCCTGCAGATTCAATAGATTTTAAAACTATTTCTATAGCTTTTTCATTGGAAGATAGATTTGGAGCAAATCCACCTTCGTCTCCAACATTAGTAGAATAACCTTTATCAGTTAATTCATTTTTTAAAGAATGAAAAACCTCTGTTCCCATTTGTAAAGCTTGTGAAAAAGATTGAGCACCAATTGGCATTACCATAAACTCTTGAAAATCTATTTTATTATCTGCATGAGAGCCTCCATTTAGAATATTCATCATTGGCATAGGCATTTCAAATGACAAATCGTTTCCTAAGTATTCAAATAATTCTTGATTATTTTCTAAAGCAGCTGCCTTGGCACAAGCTAATGAAACAGCTAGAATAGCATTAGCACCTAATCTAGATTTATTATCTGTTCCATCAAGAGTGATTAAAGTATTGTCAATATTTGATTGATCATTAATTAACAATCCATTTAATTCATTATTTATTTCATTATTAATATTATTAACAGCATTTAAAACTCCCTTACCTTGATATACAGATTTATCATTATCTCTTAACTCAACTGCTTCATGTTTTCCAGTAGAAGCTCCTGATGGAACAGCAGCCCTTCCTAAAAATCCATTTTTAGTTATAACATCAGCCTCAACTGTAGGGTTTCCTCTTGAGTCTATTATCTGTCTAGCATGTATTTTAAGAATATTACTCATTATTTTTAAATTGATTTATTCTTTCTATAAATTGATCAAAAAGATATCTTGAATCATGAGGTCCTGGTGAGGATTCAGGATGATATTGCACAGAAAAACAATTTTTATGATTAAAACTAATTCCCTCAATTGTGTCATCATTAAGGTTTACATGAGTAACGTTAATATTATTATTGTTATTTACATCATCTATGCTTATTCCAAAACCATGATTCTGTGAGGTAACCTCAGACTTTCCAGTCAAAATATTTCTAACAGGATGATTAATTCCTCTATGACCATTATGCATCTTATATGTACTAATCCCTTCAGATAATGCTAAAATTTGATGTCCTAAACAAATTCCAAAGACAGGCTTACCATTGTCAGTAATATCTTTAGTTGTTTTAATAACATTTTTCATTACTGAAGGATCTCCCGGCCCATTAGATAAAAAGAAACCATCTGGTTTCCAAGAATTTAATTCTTCATATGAAGATTCTATTGGAAAGACTTTTAAGAAACATCCTCTTTCCGATAAACATCTTAAAATATTAGTTTTAATTCCTAGATCTAAGACAGCAATTTTAATTTTAGACTGTTCATCACCAAAAAAATATGGTTTCTTAGTAGAAACTTTAGATGATAACTCTAAACCCTGCATAGAAGGAACACTATTAAGAATATTTTGAAGCTCAATTAAATCTATCGTACTATTAGAAATAATTGCATTCATAGCACCTTTATCTCTAATATGACGAACAACAGCTCGAGTGTCTACATCAGTAATTATTACTTTATTATTCAAACTAAAATATTTATTTAAATTACCGTCTCCAGATGTTCTAGAAAAATTAGTATTAAGGTTTTTACAAATAAGTCCAGAAATATTAATTTGATTAGATTCAACTTCATCTTCTTTAACACCATAATTACCTATATGAGCATTAGTTGTTATCATAAGCTGACCGTAATATGAAGGATCTGTAAAAACCTCTTGATATCCAGTCATTCCAGTATTAAAACACAACTCTCCTGTAGCATGACCAATCTTTCCTGCAGAATAGCCATGAAATACTGTTCCATCTTCTAACAAAAGAACAGCTTTATTTTTTTGCTTATAACTCATATCAAATTAATTTAAAATTAAAAAAAAGGACAAAACACAAATGCTTTATCCTTTTAAATATTTTTCATATTAATATTTTAGTATTAATCTTTATTATCTTCTTTTTTTTCATCGGTATCATTAGCCACTGGAGTCTCTTCAACTACTGGAGTCTCTTCAACTACTGGAGTCTCTTCAACTA
>CAYNGO010000016.1:0-29684 GCA_964397025.1 uncultured Weeksellaceae bacterium | reverse complement strand
GTAGATTTACTAATACTAATAACAGAATTTAAATTTTCTGAATACTCAGGCTTAATATCTGAGTATCTCAAATCTACACCATAACTATTATCAAATACATACCCCAAACTAAAATTTACGCCAGAACCAAGAGAAAGATACTCACTAATTTGAGAAGGAAGTAATAATGAGAAAGCATTAGGATCGGTATAAATTTGTTCAAGAGACAATGCGCTAGTTGTTACATATTCTCCAAGAACAGAAAATCCTTGATATTTAAATAATAAATCAAAATATATTTGTCTGTAATCAGGCTGCTGAGGTAAGCCATTTACATTATATAAAATAAAATCTCCATGACCTTCACCAACATTATTAGAAGCTCCATCATTGTAACTTGAGGCAATACCAAATACTAATTTAGGTGAAATTTCTTTTTTAATATCTGCAATCTGCAAATTGTTTCCTTCGGAAAAATATCCAAAAGGATAAAAATCTAATCTCCCAAAATATTTAAAACCACCAAAATCCATATCTCTAGAATCTAAACCAAATGAACTCCTTCCATCACCAGAAGTAACTCCAAGGCTAGGATTTATATTAAAATTATTAAAAGAATAATTCAAATCCAAAAACAACCCAAACTCCCTTCCTGTATTACTAAATAGCTTACTTAAAATACTTCTTTCGGCAAACTGTAAGTTATCCTCCACATAACTCATCTCCCTATTATTGCCTTTAATTAGTTTCTGCCCAAAAGATAAATTTAAATTAGGATTTATATGATAAGAAACCCAAGCATCTAGTAATGGAGATGATAAACTAAAATCTGCAAGCATTAAAAAAGATACTTGTTCTTTTTTTGAAAAACCTGAAAAACTAAAAAATGTATGTTTTGAATTAAAAAAATAATCAGTATTATTTAAACTGTCATTTTCAAGTGCAAAAGAAGGCTGAATCATTCCACTTAATTTGAAAAAATAATCATCTCCAGATTGAAAAACTAAGCCATTACCAAGTTTAAAATCTGCCGATGCAACATTACTGAAGCTTTGACTAAATAAAGTAGTTGACATATTTATTGCTAATAAAAATAAAAATAATTTCTTCATGTTTTATAATTTTTTATTTACTCTATAAATAGGTAGAGTAGCTCCTTTTTCTGTTGGAATAACACTATAGCTAACAAAGCTATTTGGAGCCTCTGGCTCTAAAACCTCAATAGCTAAATTAGATTTTCTTTGATTCATATTAAGAACCAACCATTCCGAATTAATCTTTAGTACTACAGAAGTAGTTTTTGCTTTTACCTTTTGCATAAAAACCCCCTCGTACTTCATAGCATCTATAGCATACTCTTCAATTATATATTGTTCGACGACAATTTCATTTTCTGTTAAAACACTATCAAGATTTAAACCTAAAAGCTGTAACTTTTTTATCACACTAACCTCATCTTTATGTATTAAATACGCTTCAGGTCGCGGTCTTTCACTAATAGCAATAGCATCTAGCTTGTCATGAACTATTATCTCAAATTTCACCTCTTCTGATTTATCAAGATCTATTGTTTGTATATTTTTTTTATAGATTCTAGATTTACTTTTTAATACTGCAATTGCTTTACTTTTATTTGCCTTACTTATAACATCTTTAATTTCATAAATATTTTCATATGAGCTTTTAAGATATGAAAGAGCAACTAAAAAAGTACTATTAACCCTTCTTTTAAATGAAGTTTTACCAATTCCTACTCCTCTAACTTCAATTAAAGAAGATATTGAATTTGTTAAAGCAAAAGAGGTGCAACTAGATCGCGCACTATTTGAGCCCTGCTTAAAATGTATACTTCCTTGATATTTATGTGATGAGACATAATCATGATAACGTAAATTATTTTCAACTAATACTTCTCTAGCGTTATTAACAAACCTATCATTAGTATAATCTCTAAGTTCTTTTGGTACATTTAAATTACCAGAATATAAAAACATAACATCATATATATTTGCTATTCCATATGCACCAAGCTTAGCAAAGTCTTTTCTAAATGGGGTGTATTCATGAAAATCAACACTTACCTCTGCACCAAAATCACTAAAAGCTCGCTTAAGACAGATACTCTCTTTTGCTAGAAGTTTAGTATGATCTCTATTTAAATCTAAGCCATTAGCAGAATATCTATTGTTTTTTTCGTAGCCATCAATATTAGCCATTGGAACAACTGCAATAGTAACTTTATCTAAAAGATAGTAATAATCTTTATTAGTTAAAAGCTGCTGAATAAAAAAAAGAATACCCTCTGTACTTGCAGGCTCATTTCCATGTAAACCAGCCTGAAACCAGATCTTAACTTTATCTTGATTATTTGATCTATTAAATACTAACATTGGGATTTTCTTTCCTTTCTGACTCTCACCAATAAATGATAATTTAACTACATCACTATGTGTAGCTATAATCTTATCTAAATAAACCATCATCTCATTATACTTAGTAAAACCTTTCTTTTTATTGAAGGCAGGAGTATTAATCTCAATATCTGGATTTGGAAAAAACTTTTCTGTTATTTTTTTAGATTGCGGATTCAGCTGACAAAATAAAAGAGCAGGGACAATAATTAATAAAAAAGAAAATTTAATTCTCATAACTTAAAAATTAATTGATGTAATTAATCTAAATAACCATTCACCACCACTAAAAGCAATATTTTGGTATGGAGTTGTAAGGCTTCCTGTTTGCTGAGGGTAGGTGGAATTATCTTTTACTTCAACATATGTTATTGATGTTTGGATTTTAAATCCATAATTACGGCCAAAATACTTACTACAGCCAATAGAATAATAGTTAGGTCTATTATAAAAAGTACCATTGTTTAAAAAAGAAAATTCATCACTCTCAATATGTGTATATCTCAAATCTACAGAAATAAGATTCTTAAATAAATAACCCATTTGCATATTATACACGCTTCCCAACATCATTCTATTATTTATATAATTCACGACATTTTCTTGCCCATCTATAATAAAGGAATTTGAAAAAGATCCATCATTTCGTACTCTTTGAGTAATATCATTAGAAACTATTGATGATGTTTTCTGAAATTCACCTAAGACAGAAAAACCTCTTACTTTAAGCATAAAATCAAAACCCATTTTTATATAATCTGGTAAAGATTCGTTTCCTAAAGAATCTAAATAAATTATCTGACCACTACCCCTTCCTCTTCGGCTACTAACTCCATGATTAAAACTATAATTTAAACCTAAAACTAATTTTAATGAATTCTCTCTCATTATATCAACCTGTCTAAATTGCCCCATATTTGTAAAAAAACCAAATGGTAAATAGTCTATCCTACCTCCATATTTTAAGCCTCCATGGTTCTTTGTAAAATTATTTATTCCATCACCACTTGTTAGCTCAAAATAATTTCTAAGATAACTTCCATTATTAAATCGAAGATCCCTTTGAAGAAAAAAACCAAAATCTCTTATACTTGCAAATGAAGATGTTAATCTACTTCTCTCAACTAACTGTAATGAAGCCGAACTCATGGCTAGTTCTCTATTATCAGATCGTAGTGATCTTTGACCAAAAGTTAATTTTGTTCGTCTATTAAAGTTATACGTTAAAAACGCATCATGCAAAAAATCAGCACTTTCATCTCCAGTTTCAGAAACTCCACTAATATCAAATTGAAAACGATAACTAATTTTATGTTGGGGACTGTTTCCGGCTATTCTAAGTCTTAATCGACGTAGTCTAAATCTATTATCATTATAGCTTTCTTTTAAAGTATCATTAAAAACAAATCTAGTTTCTAAAAAAGGCTGTAGATAACCACTAAACTTAAAGCTATACTTGTCATCACCTATAAATTCTAAACCTTCACCAAAATTATATTCATTCAGAGTTGGATTTTGAGCGATTAAATTAAAATTTAAAACACAAGAAACTACAAGAAAAAGTGAAAATATTTTTTTCATTAAATATATTATTCGAAGCTTCCTTTAACAATTAAATCGCTATCCTTTAACACAAAATTCCCTTTTGAAATTACAGTTTGTAGCTTAAAACTAGAATCAAAAAAGCACAAATCAGCATCATAACCCACTTTAGCATGACCTTTATTTTTTAGTCCTAAATTTTTAGCAGGATTTGTAGTTATTAATTTTATGGCTTTTTCTAATGGAACACCTCCAATTGTAACAAGATTAATAACTTCTTCTAAATTTTTATCAAATGGAGCTCTCTTAAAACCAATTAAATTACCATTGTCATCAAGCCTATCTAAGCCTGCATTACCATCACTACTAAAAGTCATATTATCAATTAAAACTCCTTTTTCAAGAGCATATAAAACAGATTTGTATGGGTCTGTATATTTTGAAGCTCCAGTAGTAATATCGATCATACCACCCATTTTAGCAAATTGAATGGCTTGCTCAAAAAGCTCCTTTGTTCTGCCAACGTGAGTAGGTGAAATATGGGAAATTGGAAATTCATAATTTTCGATAATCTCAAATAAAATATCCATTTTTGATGATAATGCGCCTAAATGTATATGTAATATTCCTTTTTTACTCGCTAACATACCACCCACTCTTACATTACGTAAAAGACGCAATAATTCTAATGCAGTTGGGTATGATGAGCGAATATCAGAAAGCGCAATTTTACAACCAATAACCTTATCAATATAGATCATATCTTCTTGAAGGGAACTCATTAGGTAAACCTTATCTAATCCATAGTAGCCAGTATACATGTATGCTGATATCCCTTCTTGATTAAGAGCTTGTATTTTACTAAATAATGTTTTCACACTTTTAGTAGACCCATCAGTTCCAAGAAGACCAACTACAGTTGTAGTTCCGCATTTAACTAATTCACTAATCTGTATCTCGGGGGTCATTGATGAAAAACCATGCTTACCTCCAGCCCCAATTACATGAATATGTTGATCAATAAATCCAGCAGTGGTGATTGCTCCCTGAGCATCCCAATAATCATTAAAAAGAGAATTCTCTTCAATTTTATCTTCAATAGCTACAATCTTACCATTGGAAATTAAAATATCTTTTAAACCTAATTTTTCAGGACTATAAAGATTGGTGTTTTTGACTAATAACATATAAAATGGTTTAAATAAAATGATAAATTATCATTACTAATAATCCGACTATCATAGGAATAATATTTCTTTTTACAATCTGCATAGATGATACTTGTGCAATTTCAGCTGTTGCTATTAGAACTCCAGAAACTGGAGAAACAGTTCTACCCATTGAAGCTGCTAAATTCATCGGAAGAATAAATTCTAACGCTTGTAAATTAAATCGCTGAGTAATTTCAGGAGCTAAAGGACCAAATGAGAAAAAAGCTGCATTTCCACTTCCCATAATCATTGCAGAAAGAAAGATTAAAAAAACCATCATCACACCAATTCCTACAGCAACCAAGCCTAAATTTTCTGAAATATAAATTAGAGCGTTAATAAAATTTAATGACAAAAGACCTGAGGCAAATATATCAGCAACAATAATTAGAGTAACAACTGTCTTAAATATATTACCCATTCCAGACCAAAAAAGATTAAGTGATTTAAAAACACTCTTTAAATTTCTTTTAAAAAAAAGCTCAAATATAAGGGCTATAAAAACACTAATAAACATAGCTGTTGAGGTATCTAGAATAATTGTTGAATTCATAATCTTGGAAAAGAAAACAAGTAATATAATAGGAAGAATTGGAATTAAAGCATAAATAGCAGGGGCATGATTTTCTTTGATAGAGTTAGTAATAATCACTTCATCTTTACCTTCTCTTGAATCAAAATATTTATTTGTTATATAATATACAATTATAAAAACCATTGTTATCGGCAGAGCTAAGTGGATTTGATTTGCAAAATAGGTTATTATCATTTCAGAATCTCCATATGCAAATTCTGATGCTTTATTTGACATAGCAGAAGCAGGGCCCATCCCAAGTGCTGTACATGCCGTGATAACTGAGACAGCTGAGAGTCTACTTACACCCAAATTAACAAGAACCGGAAAAACTGATGCCATTAATAACAAACCTAAACCAGCTGCTGAAGGAATACAAATAAAAAGCAATTGACCAATTGGTATTACAAGCACTGCTGCTATATGAGGATGTTTTTTAAAAATATTTAGTGGGCGAGTAACCAGATTAACTAAAGAAGATGATGCTCCAATAAAATTTATGTATGACACAAAACCACCAATAGTCATAATTAGTAAACAAACTTTAGCATGCTTAATCTGAAAGAGAAATCCAATATATTTAAAAAAATCTAAAATATTATTAAAAGTATTTGATTCTCCTGAGGAAGATTTAAAACCTATCTTTAGTTTATTCTCTAAACTCTCTAGTTTCAAAAGGCTATCTATATCGTAGTTTAAAAACCAAGAGATCATCATCATTATTAAACCAGAAAATAATAAAACAGCATGTGGATTGTATTTTTTGAGCAATAAACTAACTACAACTATAATAAATAAAAAAGCTATAATTGGCCCAGTAAAATCCATTATAAATCTAAAAATGAAGAACCATCAATTTTAGTTCCTGGCGAAAAAGACTCATTAGATGATGAGTTATGTTGAACAAAATCTCCGCAAATATCAGGTACTCTAGTATATGATTCATCAGGATTATTAGATAAAGCCTCTACATCAAAAACAATAAGAGTATTACCAATATCATCTTTAATAGTTAGAGTGTCAGATGAATTATTTAGATTTAAAACAGCTGCAGATGCAACATGAACTATAGCATCACCAAAAGAACCTGTAGGATTTCCACCTCCAAAAACAACATAAGCACTATTAGAATTTAAAATAGTTCCTTGTGGGACAATATGATTTGGCATTCCTTGACTTAAATTAGTTGCATCATAAAATTCATAACCACTAATATCTATGCTTTGATTTGACACATTAACAATCTCAATAAACTCATCATTATTTGCATCTCTAATACCATCACCATTTGCATCACCAGTATTACCTGAAGGTGGGTCATATAAAACCTCATTAAGAATTAGATTTTGATATTTACAACAGCCATTATCAAAATTTGCATCAGAGTTATAATTTACGGCATTAGCATCTGTGCACCCTAAAACCGTATTAACAGGAGGAGTTACTATTGGCTCTACATCCTCTGTTTTACATGAAAAAGAAAAAATTATTATAATTAAAACTAAGTATTGATTTCTCATAAAATAAATTAAAGTTTAATGAATTTTTGTTGAATTTTATTTTCTTGCATCGATAAACCAATAAAATAAACACCTTTTATTAATCTACTTATATTTATTTTATTGTTATCAAATACAAAGTCATTAACCTCCTGTCCTAAAGAATTATATATACTTAGTTCATAATGTTTTATATCTGTGTTAATAATTATATAATCTCTACTAGGATTAGGATAAATTTTAAGAATTGAACTTTGTTTATGATCTGTAGAATTAATTGTATTACAAAATGGATAAGGACATGAAGAGGTCTGAGTATTCACAGAACCACTAGTACAACTAACACCTCCAAATATCCAATTTCCACCAGAAAAAGAAACACTACCAGCTGGATCTTTATAGGCCCAAGAATCAAGATATTCCCATGCGGTTCCAGTTCCATCAACATTAACATCTCCAAATGTTTCTATAATAACACCATCAAAAAATAACTCAATCGCATCATTACCATTTTGAGATATAGCATTTGAAGCAGTTAAAACATGATCAAAATCTGAAAAACAAACATCAAGATAATTAGATAAGGCAGAACTATCTCTAGCAAGTAAAATATGATCTCCAGCATTTACTGACATTACTGGGAATGTATATTCTTGACCATCACCACCACTTGCATTATTAGCAACACCGATTCCAGCAACGCTTAAATCTGGAATATTAGCATTAGCGACAAGATGTATTGCTTTTCCTGTATATCCTGCAGATATTAAATCAAAATCCATAATACCTTTAAGAGAAAGAGAAATTTGACTATAAACTGATGTTGTAGTAAATAAAACTATTAGAATTAAAAATATGTTTCTCATATATATCGTATTTATTGTAAAATTATTTTTTTATTAATAGTTCCTGAGTTATCAGTTATTTCTAAGAAATAAATTCCTTTTGAGTTATCTCCAATACTAATTTGTTTGGTGTACTCTCCAACAAAATGCTCCAAAGATTCTGTATATACCACCTCACCTACTATATTTATAACTCTAATAGATAGTGTTTGTATCTCCTCAGAAACAAAACTTATATTAAAAATATCATCTGTAGGATTTGGATATACATCCAAATTAGTAATAATACTACCTCCACTCATTCGTATTGCTCCAGGTTGTGTCCAAAATATTGGAGAAGTCCACCATGATCTGTAAGAAGTAATATTAGAATCACAGAAGGCTCTCCCCTGTGCTCTGTATGATTCTCCTGATTGTAATCCAAACTTATTCACTGTAAAAGTTGGATAGTAAACGCCAAATCCTCCTGCTGTCTGCCAATTAGCTCCAGCAGTGTCAACTCTTAAAGCTACTCTTGCAAATACATAAGCTCCTGTAGTGTCCCAAGTGAAGGTTACTTTAGATTGATTACCATTAAATGTCGTTGCAGTAAGATTAGCAATTGCAGGACAATCTCCAGCTGTTGTAAATTGAGATGGAGCAGAGTAATTAGATTCTGTTCCACCGCAGTAAAAGGCTTTCATCTTATACTCATATGTAGTTCCAGATGTTAAATTCTGAAGAATCTTATTTGTAGTGTTAAGACCAAAATTGCATAGGCCGTTTCCTACTCCTGCCGATTTAGTTACCCATGATGGTGCCCCAAATTCACGATAACGAATAAAGTATTTTAATACCATACATGCACTGTCGTTCATATTGTCCCAAGTAATGCTAGCTTTAGTATCTGTGACCCAGTCGTTAGCTAATCCACTTGGCGTAGGATTAGTTGTACAACTCATATAAGTACAAGATCCGTCATCAATACAAGCTAAAGAATCATAATTTAAAGCTAAAGGATCTATACATCCTGGAACCCCATAACAAGATCCGTCATCTATAGTTGCTAATGAGTCATAATTACATGAACTAGAATCTGTACATCCTGTATAAATACATGAGCCATCATCAGTGTTTGCTCCTGGATAAAAATTAATTGCAGAAGAATCTGTACAACCATATATTGGTGCTATACAAGAACCATCATCACATGTTGCTAATGAATCATAGTTTAAAGCAACAGGATCAGTACATCCATAGAAACAGTATATACAACTACCATCATCCAGTGTAGCTAATGAATCATAATTTAGAGCTGTAGAATCTGTACAACCATATACTGGAAATATACAAGAACCATCATCTACAGTTGCACTAGAATCATAATTTAAAGCTAGTGAATCTGTACAGCCATACACGAAATTACAAGGACTTACATGAAAACCTAAATAGGTCCATGTATTTTGCGGATATACAAGCCATTGTGAATTTAAGGAGTCAGTACCAGAAGAATTTGTCCAACTTGTATCACCACTTGTTACATCACATTTTCTTACTAATGTATGGTCTTTTGTAGCATTTGAAATTCCAGCAACATCCCATCCAGATCCTGGATCTCCATTCCAATCTCCTAACCAATCTATAACTTGATATGATGTTTGATCTCCAAAAACTAAACCAAAACCATCATCTCCATTACTTAAATATGAATATGTTTCATTTGATTGAGCTAAAATTATTGGATCAGCAGAAGGATGAGCCACTACATATACATCATTTGGTAAGATTACTGCACCTACATCAAATTCATTCCAATATTCATAAACGCCAGGCGTAGTAGGTGCGTTAGAAACATTAGGATATGCATATTGTGATAAATCAATAGTATCAGTTGTTGGGTTATAAACTTCAAAATATTTGTTATTTGAAGAACCTTCCGCATATTCAGAGAAGAATAAATTAACCATTGGCTGCAATATATAATTACATGTACCATCATCATTTGTAGCTAATGGATTATAATTTAGTGCTAAAGAATCTGTACATCCATAAATAGGATATAGACATGAACCATCGTTAATTGTAGCAAGTGAATCATAATTTAATGCTAACGAATCTGTACAACCAAGAATTCCGTTATTACATGGGCTTGTATGATAACCTAAAAATACCCATGTTTCATTTGGATAAACAATCCACTGTGAATTTAATGAATCTGTACCAGCAGCATTTGTCCAGCTGGTATCACCACTTGTTACATCACATTTTCTAACTAATGTATGATTTTGTGTTGCATTAAGTAAACCCGCAACTTCCCATCCAGATCCTGGATCTCCATTCCAATCTCCTAACCAATCTATAACTTGATATGATGTTTGGTCTCCAAAAGCTAAACCAAAACCATCATCTCCATTGCTTAAATAAGTAAATGTTTCATCTGCTTGAGCTAAAATTATTGGGTCTGAAGATGGGTGCGCAACTACATATACATCATTTGGTAAGATTACAGCACCTACATTAAATTCATTCCAATATTCATAAACACCAGGCGTTGTAGGTGCGTTAGAAACATTAGGATATGCATATAAAGATAGGTCAACAGTATCTGAAGTTGGGTTATAAAGTTCAAAATACTTATTATTTGAATTTCCTTCAGCATACTCTGAGAAAAATAAATTGACCATTGGCTGAGATGTATAATTACATGTTCCATCATCAATTGTAGCTAAAGGATCATAATTTAATGCTAACGAGTCTGTACATCCAGAAATAGTTGGAGGAGGACATATAGGATATAAACATGATGCATCATAAATAGTTGTTGATCCATCAGTACAGTTGACTGCTCCAAAATTCCAATTATTTAAATTAAAAGCTCCAGAAGTTCCAGAATTAATTTTATAAGCCCATGAATCTAAATATTCCCAAGGTTGACCTGACCCATCAACATTAATATCTCCGAAAGTTTCTACTACAATACTTGAGTAAGTAATATTGTTTTGAACAGTAAGTGAACCAACCATTCCATTTGCAGCATGACTTCCAACTGAACAATCATAACTATATGATCCGCTAATATTAAAAATATGACTACCAAGTACTGGACCTGAAGTTGGACTGGTTATGAAACTTTCAGGATTACCAAAGCTTAAGCCATTTATTGATGAATTAATAAAATTAATATTATGATATCCTCCATTATTTAACCAAACAACGGTATCACCAGAATTAATAGTTAAGGATGAAGGTGTATAATAATAATTTCCGGAATTTACAGTATGAGAAATTGGTAATGTAGATGAACTGAAAATTTTATATAGTTCAATTGCATCATCTCCATTTTGAGAGATAGCACTAGATCCGATAATTATATGTTCAAATTCATTAAAACAACTACTAAAGTACGATGCCATTGCACTCGAATCTCTACATAATAAAATATTTTCTCCCGAATTTACTGAGATATCAGGGAAGACATATTCAATACTATCAGTACCTCCACCATTATTTGCCACTCCAATTCCATAAAGACTTAAATCAGAAATAGAATCAGTTGCTAAAAAGTGAATGGCTTTTCCATTACTTCCTCCTGAGGGAACTGAAAAATCAATAATTCCCTGTATAGAAAGGTTAACTTCAAAATAAAAACAAGACCCATCGTCTATAGTAGCTGAAAAATTATAATTTGTAGCTAAGGAATCTATACAGCCATAAACTGGATAAATACATGAACCATCATCCGATGAAGCTAATGGATCATAATTGAGAGCTGTTGAATCAGTACATCCTGGCGATACAGGTGGAGGACATAAAGGATAAGGACATGAAGAGTTATAAGTTGTAGTAGATCCATCAGTACAATTTACTCCTCCAAAAATCCATTGCCCACTCAAACAACTTGAATCTCCAGAGAATGATTTATAAGCCCAAGAATCTAAGTAATCCCAACATTCTCCTGTACCATCAACATTAATATCACCAAAAGTTTCTACAACTAAACTATCCATAAATAACTCGATAGCATCATCTCCATTTTGGGAAATTGATCCAGAAGCAGTAATTACATAATCAAACTCACTAAAACATCCATCAAAGTATGAGGCCATTACACTTGAGTCTCTACACAATAAAATATCTTCTCCAGGATTTACTGACATTAAAGGAAAAACATATTCTAAACCATCAGTTCCGCCACCATTATTAGCAACTCCAATACCATAAATACTCAAATCAGCAATAGAATCTGTTGCTGTGAGGTGAATTGCTTTTCCATCATTACCTCCAGAAGGAACTGTGAAATCAATAATTCCTTGAAGAGAAAGCGCAGGGGGATAAACACATGAACTATCGTTAATTGTAGCTAATGCATCATAATTTAAAGCATTTGGATCTAAACAGCCAGAATATAAGCATGAACCATCGTCAGTATTTGCAATTGGATTGAAATTATAAGCTAAAGGATCGGTACAACCACTAACAATATTTACTAAAATAGTACCATTCCAAATATAGATGCATCCATTACAATCAGTAACTGTACAACTAATGGAACCCGCAGAAAGACCTGTAACATCTTCTGTAGTGTCTCCTGTTGACCAAAGAAAATTATAACTACTATCTGGAAGACATATTGTTCCTCCAATTACTGATAAGTCAACCGATCCATCATTACTAGATAATGAAGAAGCGTCAACAATTATAGACTGAACAGAAATAGAATCTGGATCTTCAAGAATTATATTTAAGGTATCAATACATCCATAAGTATTTCCGGTTACAATACAAGAGTAAGATCCTGAACTAAGATTTATAGCTGAGTCATTTGTTTGCCCATCTGACCATAAATATGAGTAAGTATCTGAGTATAATGAATCATTACTTATAGAAACAACAGCTATTCCATCACTTGATTGGTAGCACGATGGATGAGTTAATGATGAACTTAAATTAAAATATGAACATGGATTTACATTAAATACATTGAAATTATCAACTAAAACAATATCATTAGTCCATTTACAAGAAGATTCAATAGAAATACTAACACTAGAATCCCCTGAATAACTTGAAAGATCATAAATTAAATTAGTAGGAGAAGACAAGATTCCAACATTTCCAGTTAGTGGAGTCGAATTTGAATATTGACGGGTATATGCTGTGTTTCCATATAAATCAGCTACAACAGTATCATTAACTTTCAGCCTATACCAACTATATGGGTAAGTAGATGAATTTCCAGTTGGATAAACTAAGATATTAAGATTAATAGTTGCACTTGCAGCAGAAAAGTCTAGACATATAATTGATGATGAAACATGAGTATTATTTATAAATGCACCAGATTCTGAAAAGGGTGATGTCCAACCATTCCAATTAGGGTTACCACCAGAAAATTCTAAACTTACATTTCCAGAAAGAGAATTTGAAGAGCTTAATATAACATTAGACTCTGATCCTGAAAAAGTAATCCAACCATTTGTATTAAGATTATTTGATTCAAAACTTTCGTTTAAATCTAATATATTACATGCAGGATAAATACAAGATAAACTATCGTTTACATTACATGACGAGCAATAATTTAATGCATTAGGATCTAAACATCCAGAATATAAGCATGAACCATCATTAAAAGTTGCTAAAGGATCATAGTTCAGGGCAAAAGGATCATTACATCCAGCATTTGGAGGTAAAGGACATAGAGGATAAGGACAATTAGATGAATATGAAGTTGTAGATCCATCTGTACAATCAACACCTCCAAAAATCCAATTTCCTCCAGCACAAGTATCTAAGCTTGAAGTGTCTTTATAAGCCCACGAATCAGTATATTGCCAGCATTGTCCAAGGCCACTTGCATTAATATATCCGAAAGTTTCTACAACAGAACCACTCATAAATAATTCAATAGCATCATCTCCATTTTGAGAAATATTGCCATTCGCTTGTAAAACATGATCAAATTCAATAAAACATGTGTCAAAATAAGAAGTCATTGCTGAGATAGAGCGAGCAACAAGAATATCTTCTCCAGGAAGTATTGAGATAGGATCGAATGTATACTCTTGCCCATCAGTCCCTCCTCCATTGTTAGCAACACCAATTCCGTAAATACTCAAATCTGAAATTGTATCAGTCGCTGTCAAGTGTATAGCTTTTCCATTACTACCTCCTGATGGGACTGTAAAATCTATGATTCCAGTTAAAACTAAATCTGAACTTTGGGAAATTAGAAAAAAAGGAGATAAAGAAAAAATAATAACAAAATATAAAGTCTGTTTAACGTTCATGTTTTAAAAATTTAATTGGTCAACTAAAATAAATTAAAAAATCTAAATAATTTTAAGTAGTAAAAATTATTAGAAGGAATATAATATAATGATAAACAGACATTTAAGTTGAAAAAATAAATAAATAAAACAAAAATTAAAATGAAAATGGGAAAAAAAATTCTTTTTTTCATAAATTATATACTTTAGCTAAAAAATTATTTGAATTTCAAATGAATTATAAAGTAATCTTTTTAGGCTTGTTATTGTCTATGTTAGCATGTGATGATAACGAAGCTCTAATAAAACCAACTGCTTATCAATTACAAACTGGTTCTGGCTCTTTTATTTACAATCAATTTGAGCCATTTTCTAGTAAACCAATAGAGGTCTTCTACCACATTCCTGAGAATGTAGATAACACATTACCAATTTTAATATCATTACATGGTGCTGATAGAAACGGTAATAACCATAGAAATACATTAGTTAACAAATCAAACCAATTTAAATTCATAGTTATAGCTCCTCAATTTACAGTAAATTATTTTCCAGGAGGAGATACTTATAATCTTGCAAATATTTTTATTGATGGAGATAACCCGTCAGTAACATCTCTAAATCCTGAAAATCAATGGACCTTTTCTGTTCTAGATCCTATTTTCAACTATATAAAAAGTATCACAAATAACAACTCAGATAAATATAATCTTATAGGATTCTCAGCTGGAGGACAGTTAGCACATAGAACCTTCTTATTTGGAAATTCAATATCGTGTAATAAAACTATTGCTATGTCATCAGGCTGGTATACAACAATTAACAATAATATAGATTTTCCTTATGGATTAAACTATAGTCCATTACAAACATCTGATCTCTCAAATGTCTTTGCTAAAGAGTTAATAATATTAGTGGGAGAAAATGATAACAATCCAAATGCAGCAGGGCTAAGAAGAAATTCCATTGTTGATTTACAAGGAACAAATAGACTAGATAGAGCAAATTATTTTTATTCATTAGCAGAGTCTATGGCTTCAGAGCAAGACATACCGTTTAATTGGGAAATAGCTATAATTCCAAATGCATCACATGAGCTTTCACCAATATCTAATTATGCAATTAACTTACTGTACTAATGATAAGTAAAAAATTTATCGGACTTATTCTTGGCCCCTTAGTTTTTATATTAGTAAAACTATTTTTTAATCCAATAGATCTTTCAAGTGAAGGTGTTTCAATTCTAGCTTCAACATTATGGGTAGCTATCTGGTGGGTCACTGAAGCAGTTCCTATTTCTGTTACTGCATTAATTCCAATTATTATTTTCCCACTCTCAGGGGGTTTAGATTTAAAAACAACCACAGCAGCATTTGGGCATAAGTTTGTATTCCTTTTTATTGGAGGTTTTATTTTAGCTATAGCGATTGAAAAGTGGAATTTACATAAGCGTATTGCATTAAACATTATTAATTATGTAGGAACAAAAAAATCACATATAATCCTTGGATTCATGGTAGCTACTGCTTTTCTATCAATGTGGATTTCAAATACTGCAACATCGGTGATGATTCTTCCAGTTGGCCTTGCAATTATATCACAGTTAAAAGATAATCCAAATACAATTGATAATGAAAATACAATATTTGGAAAAGCACTCATGTTAGCAATTGCATATAGTGCTTCAATTGGAGGTATGGCAACATTAATCGGAACCCCTCCAAATTTGGTTTTAGCTGGAGTCATTAAAACTACTTACGATATAGAGATAACTTTTTTACAGTGGATGTCATTTGGATTGCCAATTAGCATATTTCTACTTTTTATATGTTGGTTTTATCTTACTAATATTACTTTTAAATTTAATGATCAGAATTTCAGCAGTGGTGTAAAGGAAATAAAACAACAAATAAGTAAATTAGGTAGATTCTCTTATGAAGAAAAAACAGTTTTAGTTGTCTTTATAACAACAGCCTTAGCATGGATCACTCAATCATTTATTCTAAAGAAATACATACCAGCTATTGATGATACTATTATTGCAATCACTAGTGCTGTTATTTTATTTATCCTACCTAGTAAAAATAATAAAAAACCTATTTTATCTTGGGAAGATACGGTAAAGCTTCCTTGGGGTATATTATTACTATTTGGCGGCGGAATGGCTTTAGCAAAAGGATTTGACTCAAGCGGGTTAGCAGTTTGGATTGGAAATCAATTAACTGTTTTAGAAGCGGTTCCATTACTTTTCCTTCTATTAATACTTATTTCAATCGTAAACTTTCTTACTGAAATCACTTCAAATCTTGCAACAACTGCAATGCTGCTTCCTGTGCTTGCATCATTGGCTGAAGCAATAAACATTAATCCATACTTCTTGCTTGTTGGCGCTACAGTAGCAGCTTCATGTGCTTTTATGTTGCCTGTAGCAACACCACCAAATGCTGTAGTCTTTGGATCAAAACTTCTAAAAATTGATGATATGGTTAAAAAAGGTTTTTGGATGAATATAATTTCAATTATAATACTTACATGTGCAGTTTACATATTATTACCTTTGATCTGGGGATTCTAGAATATATATTTTAAGTAAAAAAACTATACTAAATAAAAAACATTACATCTTTAATATTAATAATAAATATAACTTTAAAATAAAAAAGTGATATTTATATTATACATTTGTATTAAATAAATTATAAAAAAAATTGAAAAAAGTTATAGTAATCGGTAGTGGGTTTTCTGGACTAAGCGCAGCAGCTTTTTTAGCTAAAGCCGGGCACCGAGTTGTTATTCTAGAAAAAAATACTAGCATAGGAGGAAGAGCTCGAGTTTTTAAAACACAAGGATATACTTTTGATATGGGTCCTAGCTGGTACTGGATGCCTGAAATATTTGAAAATTTTTTTAAAGAATTCGATTATAAAGCCAAGGACTTCTATAAACTTATTCAATTAGATCCCGGTTTTAGAATTATATTTCAAAACAAGGACATAGATATTCCATCAAACTGGAATGAAATTTGTCAGGTTTTTGATGATCTTGAAGAAAATGGATCTAAAAAACTTAAGCGATTCATGCAGGACGCTGAAGAAAAATACAATATTGGGCTAGACTTTTTATACAACTCTCCAGGCTTATCAATATCTGAACTATTTAGAAGAAATATAATTACAAATATTAATAAACTTCAAATTCTAACTACATATAGACAGCATATTAAAAGGTATTTTACAAATCCATTTCTTATTAACATATTAGAATTTCCAGTTCTCTTTTTAGGAACAGAGGCTAATAACACACCTGCATTATACAGTCTTATGGCATACTCTGGAATAAAGCAGGGCACATTTTATCCAATTGGAGGCTTTCATGAGGTAATAAAAGGAATGGCAGAAATTTGTAAAAAACATGGAGTCGAGATTCTAACCAATGAAGAAGTTAAAAAAATAAATATTACTGACAATATAGTGACTTCTGTAACAACCTTAAATAAAACTATTAAAGCAGATATTCTTATAGGTACTGCTGACTATGCACATATTGAAGAAAAATTGATAGAAAAAAAATACCGAAACTATTCGGATTCATTTTGGAAATCAAAACAATTCTCTCCTTCTGCCTTAATATTTTATTTAGGCATAACAGAAAAATTAGAAAAACTTGAACACCATACTTTATTTTTTGATGAGGACATCAAAAAATTTACAGATGAGATCTACAAAGACCCAAAATGGCCTTCAAATCCATTATTCTATACATGTTGTCCATCAAAATCAGATCCTAATGTAGCGCCTGAAGGTAAAGAAAATTTATTTATATTAGTACCTATAGCCTCAGGCCTTAAAGATTCAGAAAAAATTAGAGAAGAATACTTTAAAAAAGTAATAGGTAGACTTGAAAAGTACTGCCAAAAAAAAATAATAGAAAATATTGAGTATAAAAAAAGCTACTGTATTAATGATTTCAAAGAGGACTATAATGCATACAAAGGAAATGCATATGGACTAGCTAATACCCTTTTTCAAACAGCGAATCTTAAACCTAAAATTATAAACAAAAAAATTAAAAATATGTATTATAGCGGACAACTTACTGTACCAGGACCCGGAGTCCCTCCCTCTATAATATCAGGTCAGTTAGTAGCGGAACATATAATTAAAAGCAGTAAAAAAAATTAATAATAGAATATGAAAAAAATATTTGACGATGTTTCACAGGATTGTAGTAAAATTATAACTAAAAAATATAGTACTAGCTTTTCTTTAGGAATCTCATTGTTAGATAAAAAATTACATAACCCAATTTATTCAATTTATGGCTTTGTTCGCTTAGCAGATGAAATAGTTGATAGCTTTCATGATCATAATAAAAAAGAGTTATTAGAAAAATATAGAAATGACACAAAGCAAGCTATTAATGAAAAAATTAGTCTTAATCCTGTTTTAAATAGCTTTCAAAATGTTGTAAATAAGTACAATATAGATTGGAAATTTATTGAACAATTCCTTAATAGCATGCAACATGATATTAATAATACTAAACATAATGAAAGTAGTTATAAAGAATACATTGCAGGTTCTGCAGAGGCAGTAGGTCTTATGTGCTTAAAGGTATTTTGCAATAATCAAAATGATTTATTTAATAATCTTGAAAATTACGCAAAGATTCTAGGATCAGTTTTTCAAAAAGTTAACTTTATTAGAGACATGAATGCTGATTATAACCAATTACAAAGAGTTTATTTTCCTAATCTCGATATAAATAAATTTAATGAACAAGAAAAATTAAAAATAGAATTAGATATAGAAAATGAGTTTAGATTAGCTCTTGTAGGTGTAAAAAAACTTCCAGCAGAATCAAAAAAAGGAGTATTCTTAGCATATTCATACTATTATTCATTATTTAAAAAAATTAAAAAAACTCCAGCAATACAGATATTACAGAAAAGAATCAGAATTCCAAATACTTTAAAAATTATAACATTAATTAAAATTGAGATTAAATACAGATTGAATTTAATATGAATAAATTGATCATTCTTTTAATTATTTTTTCACTTAACATATCTCATGCCCAAAGTATCCAAGATGTCAGAAAACTATATATTGAATCAAGTTATAATGACTCAAAGTTAGATTCATTAAATCACTTACTTGAAGAAAAAAAAAATAAAACTAATACATTGTCAGCGTATTACGGCGCAAGCTTATTGCTAAAAGCTAAGTACTTAAAAAATCCATTTAAAAAAATTAGTTTTTTTGAAAAAGGAAAAAATATTATTGAAAATGCAATCTCAAAAGAACCAACTAATATTGAAATAGCTCTTATTCGATATTCCATACAAAAGAACTCTCCAAGATTCTTAATGTATAATAAAAATTTAATTGAGGATTATGAGTTTATTACCACTAATATAAGTTTTATCAAAGACAAAAAACTTAAAAAATATATTTCAGAAACTATCAAAAACCTCTAAAAACAAATGATGCTATTAAACATATCTATTACAATCTTTACCTTTTTTGCTATGGAATTTGTAGCATGGTTTACTCATAAATATATTATGCATGGTATACTTTGGAATGTTCATTTAGACCATCATCAAGTTGATAAAAACAAAAAAATTCAAAAGAATGATTACTTTTTCTTGATATTTGCCTTACCCTCGATACTATCTATAATCTTAGGTTCAACAAACTCTAATTACTTGCTATATATAGGTATTGGTATTGCATTATATGGCTTTGCTTATTTTATTGTTCATGAAATCATAATTCATCAAAGAATTAAGATTTTTAGAAATATAAACTCTAAATATATCAGAGCAATAAAAAGAGCTCATAAAATACATCATAAAAATATTGAAAAAGAAGATGGAGAATCTTTTGGTATGCTAATTGTCGCTTTAAAATATTTCAAATAACACAGCTTTTGAGTAATTAAAGTCTGTTAATGAGTTTGTATCTTTAATTTTTTAATCTTTAGAGAATCTTTAATATTTTTTTCTGGCAAATCCTTATAAACTTTAACATCTCCACCCCAACATGAAGAGAGAAATAATAAAAGAATTATTAAAAAAAAACTATATGTTTTTTTTTGAAATTTTTTCATAAGCCTCTTGTATAGATAAGAATTTTTCATTAGCTAACTTAACAATGTCCTCACTCACACCTTGAAGCTTGTCAGGATGATATTTCATCACTAATTTTCTGTATGATTTTTTAACCTCATCTAGAGTTGCTGTTTTATCAACTTCAAGAATTTTATAATATCTGTCAAAATCATTTCCATTTTTTGAAAACATAGCGTAAATAGAATTAAAATCATATTCATTAATATTTAAATAACTAGCTATTTTATTAATCAAAGCACTTTCCTGCTGATGAATCTCTCCATCACTAGAAGCAACACCAAATAAAAAATGGACTATCTGCAGCCTAGCTGCATGATTCACTGATTGAGTTAACTGTAAACACACCCCTCTTAACTTAGATGATAAGGCTTGTTTATTTAATGTATTAAAAATCTCAAAATACTTAGCTGACTTTGCAGTACCAAAAGTTTTAGTAAAGAAATTCTTAACATAACTTAGTTCTTCTTTAACAATTTTACCATCTGCTTTAATTACAAGAGAAGCTAAAATCAATAATGATATTTCATATGCTTTTTCCTGATCATTCTTTCCATTAAAGAAGTTCTTTCCAATATAATAGCCAATAATAGCACCAATTGGCCCTCCAAAAAACCAACCTGCACCTATTCCTACCCATTTACCTAATGTCATATTATAATAATATTATTTCTACAAATTAACATTAATTTAAATTATTTCTTTGATAAGAAAGTATTAATAAATAGTAACTGAATATACCGATAGAATAAAAAGCTGCAGTGATATAAAAAATATAAGAATATGGAAAACCTAAATCAATCAAAAACCGAAATATCTGAGAGCTAAAATACCAGCTACCACTCCAAATTGCAGCCATAATTGCGCTAAGCATCTCCTGATTATCTTTTCCTACATAATTCATAGTAAGCTGTGAAGTCATTGGAGCCGCCATATTCATTAATGGCGCTCGTAACAAATAGCATAATAAAGCAACAGGAAAAGCAAACCAATAATCTGTAAAAAACTCAGTAGTAGCTAATATTACTAATGCACAAACTGCAATACTTTGACTTATAGTAATTCCCTTCTTATAACCAAACCTACTTTTAATTTTTGGCACAAAAAGAGAACTGATAGCAACTAGCACACTAGTACAAGAACCAATTAAAGCAAAATCTGCAGCTTCAATATAAAAATTATGAAAGAAAAATAGATTAATAAACGGTATGGTTAAACCAGCTCCAACTGCAATAATTAATGTTGGTATAACAGCCTTAGATATTAATAACCAATCTAAATCGCTAGAAAATTTAGTTAATTTAATTCTAGATTTATTAGTTATGTCATCAGTATTTATCTGAAAAATATACTTAAGCCCAAAAAAACCAATTAAAGAAATGAGCATTAAAACTTGGCCATTATCTAGAGACGTAAGGTTGTCAAATATAAAAATCAATAAACCACTTAAAATCATTCCAAAACTATTTGTAGCAAAACTCAAAGCAATAGCATGAGATTGATTTTCTTTACTAGTATTCCGCATGATATATGGCAAAACACTTACTTGAAAAAAAGTATATGAAACCCCCCATGAAACAAACAAAAATGGCAATATATCCTCTTGTTTATACTTAATAGCCATAACAACTAGTATAGCAATAATTGGAACTCCTAGATTTCCTAAAAACAAAAAAGGTTTAAGCGCTCTTCCTTTTATAAAAAAACCAAGCGGAAAAGCGAGTAACATAACAGCTAAAAAACGAAAAGATATAAAATGCGCAATCTCAGAATCAGAAAAGCCATTCTTAGCTAAGAAGATGTTTAAAATAAGAAAAAAGGCGCCACCAACAATCTGAATAAAAAACTGGGCCTTAATAATATTTAAAATATGTGATTCTAACATACTGTAAAGAGCTAGCATATTTTTTAACTTTAATATCATCTTTCCTCTAAAAATATATTAGAACTATCAATATTGAGCTTTTCAAAAATTTTTAAAATAGATGTCTTTCCCACTTCACCAAGTGATAAAGAAAAATCATTTACATATAAATTAATATGCGAATTAATAACATCATCACTCATTTCTTGAGCATTTGATTTTACATATTCAGATAAATACGTTTTATTAGCAAAAGCATATTTAATACTTTGCATAATGACTCTGTCAATTTTATATTGAACATCTAAAGATAAATCTCTACTAACCACTATACCGCCTAAAGGTATTGGAAGATTTGTTTCGTTGTGCCAAAAATCACCTAAGTCTTGTTCCTTTATAAGACCTCTCTCTTTATATGTAAATCTATTTTCATGTATTATAACTCCAGCATCATAATTATTCTGCAAGACAAGTTTTTCTATTTCTGAAAAAACTATAGCATCTTTATTCTTTAAATATGGATATGCAAGACCTAATAACATATTTGCAGTAGTATACTCACCAGGAATTGCAATTTTACTTGAATCACACAACACTGTATTGGGTTTCTTTATAAGTATAGGGCCACAACCTTCTCCAATTGCTGAACCACTATTAAGAATTTTATAAGAATTAAAACATTTAGTAAAAGCATAATAACTTAACTTAGTAACATGAAAACGATGTTGCATAGACCATTTATTTAACTGCTCTACATCAGAAAGCACAATCCTAAAGTCTAAACCCTCAGTGTCAATTTTATCATTTACTAATGCATCAAAAATAAAAGTATCATTTGGACAAGGAGAAAATGCTAAATTAATTATCATAAATTATTAATAATATTTCGTAACTCAATATTTAAATTGCTAATTGCCAAATCGAGATCCCAATTTTCTTTATTTCTTTCTTCAACATAATTTGAAATTGCTCTAATTTGCATAAATCTAATATTACACTTTTGAGCAACCATCATAAAAGCCGCGCCTTCCATGGATTCAACATCTGGATTTAATCTATTAAAAATCTCATTAATAGATTTTTTTTCTCCATGAACAGTATTCACTGTAATTCCACGAGCCTGTACTAATTTAGTTTCTTTTGGATATTTAAAATTAGTAATAACATCAAAACCAATTTCATTTAAATTAAGAAATCTATTTTTATCTTGAACTCCTATTTCTGAAAAACAATCATTTGAAACTTCAAGAACCTGACCTAAAGGAATCTCTTTATTAAAAGACCCAGCAACTCCAATATTTATAATTAAATCTGGAAGATTTTTTTTAAGATAAGTAGTTAGTTCAAAGCATGCATTTATCATTCCAATTCCCGATATCAAAATATCACAATCAGTAAATTTTTCAGATAAAACCTCACTGCTGGTTGCTGCTAAAATTAGAATTTTCATAGTAGCAAATTTACAAAGAAAAGGTACTATATTTGTAAAATAAAACATAAACAAAAAAAGAAAAGTGCACAATAAAAAATTAGCTGAAAGCATTAAATTAGTTTTAAAAGAAATTGGAGAAAATCCAGAAAGAGAAGGACTTTTAAAAACTCCAGAAAGAGTTGCTAAATCAATGGATTTCTTAACAAATGGATATAATCTTAACCCATCAGAAATACTTACAAAAGCAATGTTTAAGGAAGAGTATAGTCAAATGGTTTTAGTAAAAGACATAGAGCTTTACTCTTTGTGCGAGCACCATATGTTGCCTTTTTTTGGAAAAGCTCATGTGGCATATATACCAAATGGACATATTGTAGGATTAAGCAAAATTCCTCGAATTGTAGATGTTTTTTCTAGAAGGCTTCAAGTTCAAGAAAGGCTAACAGATCAAATAAAAGATTGTATACAAGATACATTAAACCCAAAAGGAGTTGCTGTAGTTATAGAAGCGCAACATTTGTGTATGCAAATGAGAGGCGTCCAAAAACAACACTCATCTACAACAACATCAGCTTTTTCAGGACTATTTTTAAAAGATGAAAAAACTAGAGCTGAATTTATGAATCTAATTACATAATGAAGGCTTATGTTTTTCCTGGGCAAGGAGCGCAATTTCCAGGAATGGGAAAAGATTTATTTGATGCTTCATATGAAGCTAAACAGTTATTTGAGAAAGCTAATGCTATTTTAGGTTATAATATAACTGAAATTATGTTTGGAGATAATTCAGAAGCTCTAAAAGAAACCAATATTACCCAACCTGCAATCTTCCTTCATTCTGTAATCCTATTCCAATTGCTAAAAAATAAGCTTACACCTAATTGTGTTGGAGGTCATTCTCTTGGTGAATTTTCCGCACTAGTTTCTGCTGGATATATAGACTTTGAAGATGGATTGATACTAGTTAAAAAAAGAGCTGAAGCAATGCAAAAAGCATGTATAAAAAACCCATCAACAATGGCAGCTATTATTGGTCTTAAAAACAATCAAGTTGAAAATATTTGTAAAGAAATTAGCGAAATAGTAGTGCCTGCAAACTATAACTGCCCAGGTCAGCTAGTTATATCTGGAAGCTTTGAAGGTATTGATATTGCATGTCAAAAATTAACAGAAAGTGGGGCAAGAAGAGCATTAAAACTTCAAGTTGGTGGAGCTTTTCATTCTCCATTAATGAAGCCAGCAAAAGAAGAATTAGAAATAGCAATAAATGAAACTACTTTTAATAAAGGCCTCTATCCTATATATCAAAATGTAAATGCATCCGCTGTAACATCGCCTGATAAAATAAAAGAAAATCTGATAAAGCAATTAACTGCACCGGTCAAATGGACTCAAATAATGGAAAATATGGTGAAAGACGGAATAACTGAAGTTGTAGAAGTAGGGCCTGGAAAAGTATTACAAGGACTATTTAAAAAAATAGATAGAAAGATCACCACATCTAGTGCCAGGTTATAATTTATCGTTTAATAATTTACCACTATTTACTAATTGATGCCAGTATTTCATAGTTTCGCATTTATGATAAAGCTGAGCATGATTTTTGTTGTGACAGTCAGTACCAACATAAGAGATGAAATTATTTTTAATTAATAGCTCTGCATTCAACTTAACCTCTTTAGAATAATATCCTATTAAAGACAATAGGTTTAGCTGAAATAAAACACCTCTTTCAATCAAAGCATTATAGTCCTCAAGAGAAAAGTAGCGATAACGTGCAGGATGGGCTAAAACAATTTTATATCCTTCAAGCTGAAGTTTAAAAATAATATCGTACATATTTCTTGGTGCTTCTAGAAAAGAAAATTCTATTAATATATTTTTGTCACCAAACGTCATGAACTTTTCAGTACCAATTTTTTGCTCAAAATTATAATCTACATAATATTCAGCTGCTGCTTCAACAATGATATCAATTTCTTGTTTTATAAGCTCCTGTTTTAATTTTGACAAGCCCGAATTAATAATCTCTGGTGTGTTTTGATAAAGATCACTCATAATATGCGGAGTTGTAATAATCTTTTTAAATCCGAGATCAATAAATTTTTTAATTAATAATATACTAGCCTGCATATCTCTAGCTCCGTCATCAATACCTGGAATTAGATGAGAATGCAAGTCGGTTCTAATCTTAGATAGGCTTAATTCTTCTAATACTTGTTCTTTTTTAGAAAACCACTTAAACATATAATAAATTTAAAATCTAATAAATACAAATATATGCAATTAATAGATGATTGATTACGTTTATTTTTAGATGAAAATGTATTTTAGCCATAAATCTTAAATAAGTTATGAAAAGAAAAATTATCATTCTCTTTCTTTTTTTATCACACTCAATATATTCTCAAGAAAAGGGAGTTAATGCGTTTATGATTGACTATTCTTATCAAATTCCTTCTGGAATTCTTGCTCAAAAATTCAGCAATAACTCTTCTATTGGAATCAATTATTTTAAAAAAAATAATAGTAGTTTTTTTTACGGCTTAAAAGCTAATTATATTTTTGGAGCAAATATAAAAGATAGCACTATTTTTAATTCAATTAGCACAGACGAAGATTTTGTTATAGATGGAAATGGCACGTATTCAAATATAATTTTACTGCAAGAAGGGTTTAGTTCACATCTATATATTGGATATGCATTAGAGCTTAAAGATAACAACCCTAATGGCTTCTATTTTTCTGTTGGTTTAGGATTTTTGCAGCACAGAATATTTATAGATACAAAAAACCAGTACATACCTCAATTAAGTAATGATTATAAAAAAGGATATGATCAATTAACGAATGGCCTTAGCACTCAATTCATTATTGACTATATGATCTTAGAAGATAAAAAAAGATTTAAACTTTTTACGGGTATTGACTATACTCTTGGATTTACAAAAAACAGAAGAACTTATGATTTTAATGATATGAATATTACAGATCAAAGTATGAGATATGATAAGCTTTTAGGCTTCCATATAGGCTTAATTATTCCCATAAATAGAAAAAATACTGAAGAATTCCATTACTTCTAAATGTCTATAATTTATAATATACTGATACAATTATATGCTTTACTAATTCGCATACATTCATTAGGAAATAGCAAATCTAGAAAATGGGTAGAGGCAAGAAAAAATATTTTTACAGAATTACAAGAATCTATAAAAAATGAAAAAAAAATATTTTGGTTTCACTGCGCTTCTTTGGGAGAGTATCAGCAAGCAAAACATCTCATAGCCTCAATAAAAAAACAAGACGCATCTATTAAGATATTGCTCTCGTTCTTTTCTCCCTCTGGATATGAGGCTGTTAAAAACCATTCAGAAGCACACTTTGAATGTTATTTGCCCATTGACACTTTAAGTAATGCAAAAAAATTCTTATCTATAGTCAAACCTAGTAAAGCATTTTTTATAAAATCTGAATTTTGGTTTAATTATATGAATACTTTACATGAAAAAAATATTCCTTTATATCATGTCTCTTCCGTATTTAAGAAAGATAATATCTTTTTAAAAATTAATTTCTTTAAAAGAATACTTTCAAAATCTACTCATTTTTTTGTTCAAGATAATATTTCATTTCAATTACTTAGGGATGTAAATATAAAAAAGGCAACTGTAGTTGGGGACACAAGATTAGATAGTATATTTTCTGATTTAAAAACTTATAAAAAAGACTCAAAACTATTAAATTTTTCTACTACAAAACCTACAATAATATTTGGAAGTGTATGGCCAGAAGACGAACATATATACTTAAGTTTTATTAATAAAAATAAAGACTATAATTACATCATTGCTCCACATGAAAAGAAGTATTCAAAGAAAATAGCTAATAAAACAAATAGTATTTTATATTCAGAATTTATACAAAAAGATAGTATTAAAGAAAATGTTTTAATTATAGATAATATAGGTATACTCAAGTATTTATACTCATACTGTAAAGCTGCATATATTGGAGGTGGGTTTGGTAAAGGCATACATAATATTAGTGAAGCTGCAGCATGTATGATACCTGTGCTATTCGGACCAAATCACATAAAATTTGTAGAAGCAAGTGAATTAATAAAACTTAAATTAGCAAAAGAGATTTCAACATTTAACGAGTTTAGAGATGCAGTAAATTCATTTATACCAAATTATAAGAAAGATACAGCAATAAATCACTTTAAAAATCAAGAAAGCGCAGTCTCAATAATAATGAAATTAATTTACAAAAATTAATTATAGTCAGAATGTGGCCAATTAGAACTTTTTTAAAAAGAGCCTAGTGTTTAAAGTTAAGATATAGCTTTTCACACTAGGTTTTATTTTCCTGACAACAGTTTACGTAAAGTTTCTTGTATTTTTTTAACCCTACTCATTCTTAATTTGCTTTTTAAAGAATGAGAATGGCCTTCATTTTTAAAACCTCTTGCCAATCTCTTTTGCAGTTGATGAAGCTTATATCTTAATTTAGCTATGTCATTCATATGTACTTATTTTAAATTAGAAGAATTTTTTATTATTAATTTTATATCCACTATAAATAGTAAACATATAAATATAAAATATTGTAATTGTAAATACAAATAAATAAGAATCAAATAACATTAAGAAAAGATAAAAAACAGGTAAACAAATGAGATGTATAATATTAGAACTATCTTTAGTTAAATACTTTACTTGATAATAAAATAACGATAAAAAAATTATAAGTCCCAAAAGACCTATTTCAAAAAATATATACAAGAAGTTATTATGTGGAGTTTTATGTTTATTAAAATCATAATTTGATAAAACATTTTCTTTAAAAACTGAACTAAAACTTCCTGTTCCATATCCAAAAATTGGTTTTTGTTTTATAAGCTTAAGACTTTCTGCTGCAAATAAATAACGGATATCTTTTTCAATTGCTTTCGGATTTTTCTTTTGCCCATTATTCTCAACAATATGTTTTAAATTATCTACCCTATACTTATAAACTCCTGAGTTTTTATAAGAAGAGAAATTAATAGCAATTAAAAAACAAATGATAGCAACTGAATACAAAACTCTTTTATTTAAAAAATAGATCATATAAAAAATAAAAAATAAATTAAAGGTCAGTTGGCCAGCTCTTCCTGCTTCAGAGAATATACTAAGTGAGTAAATTATTATAAGAATTAAGTAAAGTGATGAATATTTTGATTGAGATTTAGTAAAAAGAGCAAAGGCTAATAATGATGAGAATGACAATAATATGTTATGGTAATTATATTTTAAAAAAGCAGATATTGATGAGTCACTTGAGATAATTGAAATGTAATCATGAATAGGATTAATAATATCATTATTAATTGCAATAGACAACAAAGCAGCTAATAGATTAGTGAATAGGAATGTTAAAATAGCATAGCGATATGTTGATTGCTCAAATTTTGACGAAGCAAGAGGAATGAAAAAAAGCAATAAAGATATCCTTTGGATAACATATGTACTATCTTCATGATATTCACCATAAAGCAAAGCAATAAAATAGCAAAAAACTAAAGCTACTAATGATCGCACCCAATATAAAGATTTTAAATACGAAAATTTCTTAAGAAAACCACCTTCAAATATCCAAACAAAAATAAAAACTACTATTAACACATTTGTAAATGCTACTGAGATAGGTATTGAAAATCCTAACAATATAAAGATTAGGTTTTTTAAATCATAAAAAAATTTCATTAGATTCTCATTTACTTTTTAATAACGATTTTTAATTAAAATTATTTAAATAAAAGTAGAATAATTTATTAATACAAAACAAAAAAGCTGAAGATTTCTCTTCAGCTTTTTGTACCCGGGACGGGACTTGAACCCGTACGAGCATTACTGCTCATTGGATTTTAAGTCCAACGTGTCTACCAATTCCACCACC
>CAYNGO010000015.1:0-29921 GCA_964397025.1 uncultured Weeksellaceae bacterium | reverse complement strand
TCTCTTGATACAGTATTTGGATTTGGAAATATAGATGGTACAGACACTGCATATTTTCCTGCAAATTTCCCTCCATTTAATTCTCCTGTTCCTTTTGTATTTAATGTAGGAAACAATCCATCATATAGTAATGATGTCAATATGGCATTTAACTTGGGTGGAACTTTAGCAGATCTTTCATGGCTAGATGGTACTAATATTCCATTAGTTTCATTTCACTGTGAAAATGATCCATTTGCCGCAATAGATGAAGGTGTTATTGTTGTTCCAACTACTGGAGACATTGTAATTCCTGATGTAGTTGGCTCACGTATAGCTAATCATTACAATACAAAATGGGGTAATAATTCTCAATTCAACCAAGCAGGCTTAACAGATACATTAACTCATATGGCTCTTGATTATAATAGTAATTGGCAAGGCTCACTAAGTGATTCAGCATTGTCATATGATGGATTATATGTCTTTAATACTCCAGCTCCAGATTCATTACCTAATGCTTTTGGACAACAACCTTATCATCAATCTTCACCTTGGGATTGGTGGGATCTTACAACTTATGGTATGATGGCAGAAGCGGTTAATGGTTTTCCTGGATCTAGCCCTGCATTTTGGGAAGCAAATTCATTACTTGGATCACCAGATTCTGGATCTGATTCAATCCCAATGCTTTATTTAGATACAATCCATAATTACTTAAACCCAAGAATTTATGAAGTACTTGGATTAGGAGGATCTACAACTGACATGAGTGAAATCATTGAAAAAACTACTGAAGTTTATCCAAATCCTGCTACTGATAATATTAATATTGTTAGTTATGCAAAATTGATAAATAGTATAGATGTTTATAATCTTTCTGGACAGAAAGTTATAAGTAAAAAAGTAAATGCTACTACAACTAAATTAAATATAAATAGTTTAGCTAAAGGTGTTTATATTCTAGATATTAAATCAAAAGTTTCATCAGTTAAAAGAAAAATTATAGTTGAATAAATTAATTATAATTAAATAAAAAAAGGGAAGCAAATGCTTCCCTTTTTTTATTTAAAAATCCTGCACTAAGTACAAATTAAACTCCATATTAAAATGGATAGAGTGACTAACATATTGCAAACTTCCACTGGCTTTAATTAAAAAGACCAATCCTATAAAAGGATATGGCGAGGCCTGTTTTTAACATACTAAGTACAACTCTAATTACTTCTAGTGTTGAGTTTAATAGTATCAAGTAATGCAGGATAATTTATCTAAAGAACGTTTTAATCAATATCTGTAAGCATCTGATCTAACTTGAGTAATTTATCAGAAATACCATCATCATTAATAAGCTTGCTATTATTTAATTTTTCTAATTTAGAAGCATATTCAATCAAACACATAGCTAATATATCTTGCTTGTCCTTAATCTCATAATTATCTTCATAAAATTTTAAACGAGATTCAATATTTTTAACTGCATTTCTGATAGATTCCTCGGAACTTCTTTCAATTTTCATTGGATAGAATCTATTTGCTATATTAATTTTAATTGATAGTTTATCCATAATTTAATTATTTAACAGTGCTATACATTTATCAACTTCTCTTATATATTCATTAATTTTAAGTCTAGTCTCTTTAACATCATTATTAGAAACATCAACAGACTTAGAAATACTCATAATTTTTATCTTATCATTTAAAGCATTTATCTCTTTATATTTATCTTCTAATTCTAATGATAATCTAGATTTTTCATTTTTCAACTCATCATTTACTAACTTCAAATTATTAAATGAAGATAACAGCTTATTAATCTTTATTTCTAGACTAGATATTATATTAATCATTGACATATATTAACACAAATTTAATATTTTTGGTCTATTATATTACAAAAATAAAGTCTTTATATTTTTACCCTATTCTAAACAAATTACTTCCGATCTTAAATGAAAAAAATAACAGCCATTTTAATATTTATCTTTTTTGGACAGCAAATATTAAGAGCCCAAGATTATATTAACCCCCTAGACTTCAGACTATTACTTTCTGGTAGCTTTGGTGAGTTAAGAAGTAATCATTTTCATGCGGGAATAGACATTAAAACCCAAGGAGTTGAAGGACAGAAAGTATATGCAATAGCAGATGGTTATATTTCAAGAATAAAAGTTTCCTCATATGGTTATGGAAAGGCTTTATATATTAGACATTATGATGGCAGAACATCAGTTTATGCGCATTTGAAAGAGTTCTCATCAAAAATTGACTCTATAACTAAAAAGGAACAATACATCAGGAAATCATTTGAAATCAATATTTATCCACTGCCAAATACTATTAATGTTAATCAAGGTGATATTATTGCACTCTCAGGAAATAGTGGAAGTAGTGGTGGTGCACATTTACATTTTGAGATAAGAGACACAAAAACTGAACAGCCTCTAAATCCATTAGATTATGGATTTAAGGTAAAAGATATTATCCCACCAATTATTAAAGAATTAAAAGTATTTAACATAGAAGATGCAATTAATAGAGATAATATTAAAAATCAAATATTTAGAGTTAAGAAAAATAATAAACTATACTCAATTGATAGTATAATTAATGTAGATAAAAAAATAGGACTTGGAATATTTACCTATGATCAATCTAATGATGCTTATAATAAAAATGGTGTTAATTCTATTAAGGTATTTCTAGATTCTGCACTAATATATTTCTTTGAACTTGATAGACTAGATTTTAATAAAAACAAATATATTAATGCTCACATAGATTATCAAGAGAAAAAAAACAGTAAGAAAAAATTTCATAAATGCTTTAAATTACCTAACAACTCATTGAAAAATTATAAAGAAATATTAAATAATGGCTATATAAGGTTAAATGACAATAATATTCACAAAGTTAGAATAGAGGTAAATGACACATATCAAAATACATCTATACTTAATTTCAAAATAAGAATGAAAACTGAACAAAAAGAACTAAAATCTAATGAAATAACAGATGCTAATATTAGGACAAAGCTATTTCCATGGAATTATGAAAATAGCTTTGAAAATGATAATTTTAAAATTAGTTTAAAAGAAAGAACACTGTATGAAACAATTAATTTTAGGTACAAGAAAAAAGATTCAATTAGTGGAGTTTATGGAATGATACATATGTGTCATTATGATTATGTGCCATTACACAAGAAAGCTACTATATCCATCAAGTCAAAAATACCAAACCAACTAAAAGAGAAAGCATATATAGCCAAAGTAAATAATGAAAGATATAGCTATGTTGGTGGTAAGTGGAAAAATAATTATCTAACTACTAAAACAAGTGAACTAGGAGATTTCACTATAGTTGTAGATACAATAAATCCAGTAATTAAAGGGGTTAATATTTACCCTGGTAAAGAAATAAAAAAACAAACTACTATTAAATGTACAATTGAGGATAGAGAGAGTGGTATAAAAAAATATAATGGAAAAATAAATGATCAATGGATATTAATGGACTACGATCACAAAAGAAAATTACTAAAATATAATTTTGATGAAATTATAAAGAAAGGCAATAATACATTTGTACTTGAGGTGGAAGATATGGTTGGGAATATTAAAGTATATAAAGCAAAATTTAGTTATTAGAAGAAAGCTTAGTCAAAAGTGATCCTTTTATATACTTTTCAAGTAATTCTCTAACTTCTCGATATTGATTCATAATCTCTATGTCTGAACCTTTAGAATCTGCTGGGTCTTTAAAACTCATATGCACTAAAGATTTAGTTTGGCTTAAAAAAGGACATTTTTTTTGAGCATTATCACATAAGGTTAAGGCTATATCAAAATCAATATTAACATATTCATCAATGTGGTTAGATGAATATTTAGAAATATCTATACCAATCTCTGACATAACTTTAATAGCATGTTTATTCACTGGCTCAGGATGGGTTCCAGCGCTATAGATTTGAATATCCTTGTATATAGTAGATAGTATACCATGAGCCATTTGAGATCTACATGAGTTACCTGTACAAATAATTAATATTTTTTTCATTTTAAATAAAACTTTTCAATCTGTAATAAAATAATTATAAAAAAATGAAAAAATGAATATATCCATAACTGATAAGAGAATAAAAAAAAATTAATAAAAGGATTAAAAATTATAGATATAAAAAAAACGAAACATAATGTATCAGCAAGCTTAAGATAATATAATGGTGAAACAGAATAAATCTGAAAAATTAAAAGAGCAGATAAAAAAGTAAAAATTATTATTTCTGATTCTACAAATATATTTGTATTACTATTAAAATTAAATATAGACGAATTAAAAAGTAATATAACACAAAAAAGTACATAAGAAAATAAGATTATATAAACTGAAAATATTCTATCTATTTTTATCATATAATAGATGTAAAATTAATAGAAAATGTATTGCCAAAAAAAACAAATAATTTAGATTAAAAACAAATAAATCAAAAACACAAAATAATGGATACAATATTGATAATATAAATAGCATTATTATAAAGGTGTCAATTAATTCTAAAAACAAAAGTTTAGAGGTACGATATATTTGAAAAATTAATAATCCCCCAGTAAAAAAAAAGAGATATCTTGAACTATCAAAATACTTTAAATTTAAAAATTCGTTAATTTTTTCGGCAAAAAAAAGATCTATAAAGCCAGATATAAAACAATAGATTACCATAGAATAAGGAGAATATAAACTTATATTATTTAAAAATTTTCCACTCATGAATTATAATTATAATAATAAATAATAAGGTAAGTAGTTAAAAAAATAAGATATACTAAAAATCTATTTAATAATATCTGTTCTTGAGTAATATTCATAATAGTAAATTTAAAATAATATTACTATATATAAGCTTTAACAATTAATTATAATAAACTGTCTGAAGTTGAGTTTATAATATTGCATTAATATCATACTTTTGTTTTTCAATGAAAAGAATAATTCTAATACATCTTTTATTACTTACCTTTTCTTCAATAAGAGCACAATCTATAGAAGGAATAATTTCTGATGTTAATGGAAATAGTTTGAGTGCTGTCAACATATCTATTATTAACCAAAGTAATGGAGTAACATCTGATTTAAACGGTTTATATAAAATAGATATTAAAGCAAATAGATCGAATATAATTGCCTTTAGCTTTATTGGATATCAGACAGAAAAAATTAGAATCCCAATGCTTAAAAATGGGCAAATTTATAAACTAAATATTACTCTTAAAGAATCAAATACAATACTAAAAGATATAATAGTTAAAGATCAGAAAAGCAGAAAAAGTAATTTAAGTAGAATAAAAACAAAGCATGTTGAAGTAATACCTGGCAGCAATGGTGGTATTGAATCAATATTAAAAACTTTACCAGGGGTAAGTTCGGCTAATGAACTTAGCTCACAATATTCAGTAAGAGGAGGTAATTTTGATGAAAATTTAGTTTATGTAAATGGTATTGAAGTATATAGACCTTTTCTTATTCATTCTGGACAACAAGAAGGATTGAGTTTTGTAAATCCAGATTTAGTGGGTAGTATTTTATTTTCTGCAGGTGGATTTGCTGCAAAATATGGTGATAAAATGTCTTCAGTACTTGATATAAAATACAAACAACCAAGATCATCTAATGCATCAATTAGCTTAGGGTTACTTGGAGGTTCTGCACATTTTGAAGGAGTAAATAAAAATAATAGATTAAGTTATTTATTTGGAATTAGACATAAATCTAGTCAATACCTACTTAACAGCCTTGATACTGAGGCAGAGTATACTCCACGATTCTCAGATCTTCAAACATTTTTAAACTATGAATTAAATACTGACTGGAATATTAGTCTATTAGCTAATATATCTAAGAATCAATATCAGATGATTCCTCAAAATAGAGATACAGATTTTGGAACATTTAACGAGGCCTTACGACTAACGATTTATTTTGAGGGTCAAGAGCTTGACAAATATGAAACATATTTTGGGGCATTAACAACTAAATATAATCCAAATACAAATCTTCAATTACAACTAACAACTTCAGCATTTCAAACATTTGAACAAGAAAACTTTGACATATTAGGTGAGTATTGGTTGTATCAGTTAGACAATAATTTAGGTTCTGATAATTTTGGAGATGTTGCATTTGACAGAGGAGTTGGGAAATATATTAACCATGCTAGAAACTCACTAGAGGCACGAGTAGTTAATTTCTCTCACAAAGGAAATTTCAATAATGATAACACAACAATTGACTGGGGATTACAGTTTCAACAAGAAAATATAGATGATAGAATAAATGAATGGAGCCTGATTGATTCAGCAGGTTTTACACTGCCTCACCCATCTGACTCTATAGGTTTCCCCTCAAATAATAATCAAGAGGTTATTATGAATGAACTTTTAAAAACAAATATAAATATCTCATCAACTAGACAGTCAGGATATATACAATATTCTAAGGATATAAATAATTTATCATTAAATGCTGGTACAAGAAGTAGCTACTGGTCATATAATGAAGAATTACTTGTATCACCAAGAATATCATTAGCCTATGCCCCAAATTGGGAAAAAGATATTGTATTTAGGTTAGCATCTGGAGTTTACTATCAGTCACCATTTTATAAAGAATTAAGATATCCTAGCGGAGAACTTAATGATAATATTACTTCACAGAAATCAATACACTATGTATTAGGATCAGATTACTTATTTTATAAATGGGGAAGACCATTTAAATGGATAACAGAACTTTATTACAAAAAATTAAATAACTTAATTCCATATAAAGTTGATAATGTAAGAATACAATATCTAGCTGAAAACAATTCTAATGGCTATGCTACAGGTGTTGACTTTAAGATTAATGGAGAATTTGTTTCTGGTGTAGAAAGCTGGGCTAGTTTATCAATTATGAAAACTGAAGAAGATATAGTTGGAGATACATATATTGATCAAAATGGAAATACAGTTGAAGCAGGATATATATATAGACCTACAGATCAAAGAGTAAATTTCAGTCTTTTCTTTCAAGATTACATACCTGGAAACTTAAATTATAAAATGCATTTAAATATGATTTATGGCTCAGGACTTCCTTTTGGTCCACCAAAATCTGAAAAATATCAAGATGTATTACGAATACCTGATTATAGAAGAGTTGATATCGGATTTTCTGCTATTCTTAAATCTGAACAAAGAAAATCAAAAATAAAGTTCTTAAATATTATTAATTCAGCATGGATTAGTGCAGAGGTATTTAATCTATTAGATATAAATAATACGGTTTCATATCTATGGGTTTCAGATGTAAGTGGAAGGCAATACGCTGTGCCAAATTATCTAACAAGAAGACAATTAAATCTTAAATTAATACTAAGATTTTAGTATAACTAGTTCATCTTATTTGATAACGAATTTTCATATATATCTTTATAATCTTTAGAATTACCAAAAGAGTGATCGTCTATTAATAATTCGCCATCAGTTGTATTACCTATAAAAGTAGATAATGTGTTAGTATTCTTCATAAATTCTTCAAAATCACTCTTCTGATGATCACTAATAGAAACAACAACTCTAGAAGGGGATTCACCAAACAGAAAAGCATCCTTTCTAATATCATCAAATGATTCTATAGAGAAACCTAAATCTTTTGTCATACAACTCTCTAATAAAGTTATAAAAAGACCACCATCAGCAACATCATGAGCAGATTGAATAAGATTATTTTTAATTAAATCAGATATTGATTGTTGAAGTTCATATTCCTTATCGATATCAAAATCAGGTGTTGATGATTCATTATAAGAATGATAAGATGCTAAATATTCTGAACAACTAATATTATTTTTTGATTCTCCTAATAAATAAATTAAAGATCCAGGTTTGTTAAATGCTAAGCTGGTAATATGACTTTTATCTTCAATAATTCCTAGCATACCAATTGTTGGAGTAGGAAACACAGGTACTTCAACTCCATTAACTGAAGATTGATTATAAAAGCTTACATTACCTCCAGTTACTGGTGTTTTAAATTTAATACAGGCCTTAGACATTCCTTTAATTGCACCAACAAATTGCCAATATACTTCAGGATTATAAGGATTACCGAAATTTAAACAATTAGTAATTGCAGAAGGTGTACCGCCAGAACAAATAATATTTCTAGCTGCTTCAGCAACAGCCATAGCACAACCCTCTTCAGGGTTAGCATTAACCATTCTTGCATTACAATCAACAGTCATAGCTAAAGCTTTTTTAGAATCTTTAAGGGTAACAACTCCAGCATCTGTTGGAAAATTAGTTGACATATTTGCTGTTCCAACCATTGAATCGTATTGCTCATAAACCCATTTTTTGGAAGCAATATTATGATTAGCAGTTAAGAATTTAGCAACTTCAACTAAATCCTTAGGTTCATCAATCTGGTCAATATTAAACTTTTGGAAACGCTTAAAATATTCAGGCTCTGTATACTCTCTTTCATAAACAGGAGCTCCTCCACCAAGAACTAAATCATGACAAGGAACATCAGCAACCAGTACTTCATGCATATAATATTGAACTCTTTTACCAGCAGTAACAACTCCAATTTCCTCACATGAAAGATCCCATTTATCAAAAATTTCATTAACAATTTCTTCTTTACCCTTTTCTACAACAACGAGCATACGTTCTTGAGATTCAGATAATAAGATCTCCCAATCCTTCATGTTAGATTGCCTTGTAGGAACTTTGTCTAAGTTAATAATCATCCCATGCTCTCCAGCTGCACTCATTTCATTTGTTGAACATGTAATTCCTGCAGCTCCCATATCTTGCATACCAACAACTGCATCAGTCTTAGCAAGCTCAAGGGTTGCTTCTAAGAGAAGTTTTTCTTGAAAAGGATCACCTACCTGAACAGCTGGTAAATCGTCAGCAGAATCTTCAGTTATATCTTTAGAAGCAAATGAAGCACCATGAATACCATCTTTTCCAGTTCTTGACCCAACAATAAATATTGGATTCCCAACTCCTGATGAAGTAGCAGAAATCATATCACCTTTTTTCATAATTCCAGCTGAAAAAGCATTAACTAATGGATTAGTGTTGTAGCAATCATCAAAAAACACTTCACCTCCAATAATCGGAATACCAAAAGCATTACCATAATCGCCAATTCCTTTTGAGACCCCTTTTACTAACCATTTTGTTCGATCTAAATTAAGATTACCAAAACGCAAAGAATTTAATTGAGCAATTGGTCTGGCACCCATAGTAAAAATATCTCTATTAATACCACCAACACCCGTTGCAGCTCCTTGATAAGGCTCTAATGCAGATGGATGATTATGAGATTCAATTTTAAAACAACAAGCCAGTCCATCACCAATATCAACAAGACCTGCATTTTCCTCCCCAGCTTCAACTAGCATATGGGGACCGTCTTTAGGTAATTTTTTTAACCATATAATTGAGTTTTTATATGAACAATGCTCAGACCACATTACACCAAAAATACTTAGTTCACAAAAATTCGGTGTACGACCTAATATTTCAATTATTTTATTAAACTCATCAGCTAAAAGTCCCATTTCTTGAGCCTGTTCAACAGTAGAAACATTATTATTGATTTGCATATGTATATATTATTAAAATTTCAATCACAAAGATAGTTTTTAGATTGTATTTTAGAAGTAAACAATTATAATTTCAAAAGATGTTTTAAACAATTTATTAAAAAATTAAAAAATCTTTGGATTATAATTTTCAGTTATTTTACCAACAACATTTTTATACGAATTCTCAATAAATTTCATGTCTTTTTCAAAATCTCCTGATGGATAAATCTTATCAAAAATTCCAATTTCTTTATTTTTAAAATCTAATTTACATAAAACAATAGGTACATTAGATTTTAAAGCTATGTGGTAAAAACCTGTCTTCCACCTTGGCACATTTTTTCTAGTGCCCTCAGGAGCAAGTGCTAATATTAAATTATCGGAAGAATTAAAAATAGTATTTATTTGATCAACCAGATTATTGTTATGTTTTCTAAAAACAGGTATTCCTCCATTTAGTTTTATCAAAAAACCAAGAATTGGATAAAATAATTCACTTTTGAGTAAATATCTTATTTGAATTTTTTGAATATAACCATAACATCTACCAATTAGAAAATCCCAGTTAGAAGTATGAGGTGCAGCAATAACAATACACTTAGAAGGATACTCAATAGTATCAACTACCTTCCAACCATATAGTTTAAAAATTATAAGAGATAATAGTCTCAACATAAAATATTAATATTTATACAAAGAAATAACATTTTCTTATATTTTAATCAAAAATTGTAAATTTGCACAACAAAAAAAATTTAAATGAATATTAAAAGAATTACTCTTATACTGATTCCGTTAAACATTATTCTTGCTTTTTATGTATACAATAGTATTAATAGTGAGATTGATTTCAATAGGCAAGCAAAGGAAAGAATTGCAGAAAATGTTCAAAAATTAAAGGATCTTAGAACTTTGCAAATTGCTTATAAGAAAGAGAATAATGCTTATGCAGATAATTTTAATTCATTATTAAATTTTTTAGAAAATGATTCTACTACTATCATTAAATCTGAAGGAGAAACACCTGATTCACTAATAAATGGTGAACAGATGACAGATGCACAAGCATTAGAACTTGGACTTATAAGTAGAGACACTTTATTTGTATCAGCCAAAGAATCAGTGTTTGATCAAAATTATATTAAAAATAGAGATCAAAAATATCCATTAGACATTAGTTCACTTGAGAATATTCCAAATACAAGCATCTCTTACAATATAGATGCTAATGTAATTGAAAAAGGAAAAGTTACAGTACAAGTTTTTGAAATTTCAGCTACATATGGTGATGTATTTAACGGATTAGATGCAAAAAACAAAAAATATGATCTAAACAACCTACTTAAAGTAGGTTCAATGAGTGAAGCATCATTAAATGGAAACTGGGGAGAATAATCCAATTATTCAAATTGTAGACAAATCATTTAATAATGATTTTCTAAGCCAATATCATCTTTCTATAGAACTGAGTAAAAAGACATTATCATACTGTATAATTGATACAAAAAAATTAAGATGTCATCTATTACATTCAGTGAATTATAACAAACAAGAAGACCTTTCAAATTTACTAAGTAATGATATGTATATTACTAAGGAATTCTATTCTAAATCCATTTCATTATCTAATTTTCCCAACACATTAGTTCCTACAGAATTATATAATCAAAAAGATAATAATAAAATATTTGAGTTAAATCATGGGAAAGCAGAAGTCATTTTAATAGATGATTTAAATGATTATCAAATTAAAAATATTTATTCAATACCAGAATCATTAAATCAAACAATAAATAATTTAATACCTAATATTAATATTAAGTCTCAGACAACTATATTGATTGACTATATACTATCTAAAAACTATAATACTGAAAAGCTAACATTATATATTAAAGATAATTATGTAAATATTTTAATTACATATAATAATCAATTAATATTCCAAAATAAATTCAAATTCTCTACCAAAGAAGATTTATTATTTTACAGCTTGTTTTGTATACAAGAAATGAATCTCTCACCAGAAAAAATAGACACTGAGATTTATGGGAATATAAGTAAATCAGAATTTCAAATTCTTTATGAATACATTAGAAATATTAAATATGGCAATAAATTAAAAGATATTAGCTTTAGTAATGAATTTCATAAAATTGAGGAGCATTGTTTTAATATTCTATACCGTCAACACTTATGCGAATAATTTCTGGTGATCAAAAAGGAAGAAAGTTTGAAGCACCACAAAACCTTCCAGTTCGACCAACAACAGACAGAGCTAAAGAAGCACTTTTTAACATTATAGAAAACAGGTATAATTTAAATGATAAAGAAATCCTAGATATATTTAGCGGAACTGGCAATATTAGCTTTGAATTCTCATCAAGATACTCAACTTCAGTTACTAGCGTAGATAATAATATTAAGTGCATTGATTTTATTCAAAAAATTAGTGATGAATATAATTTTGAAATTAAAACAATTCAATCTGATGCCACAAAATTTCTAGAAGAAACAGATTTAAAATTTCATCTTATTTTTGCTGATCCACCATATAATTACCCAAAATATCAAGAATTAAAAAATCTAATTCTAGATAAAAAACTAATTCATAAAAATGGATGTTTAATAATAGAGCATGATAAAAACACAATATTTCATGAAGAAAATATGGAATTAAGAAAATATGGAAATGTAAATTTTAGTATTTTTAGTTTATAATTAATGTTAATTTTAGAATCTATAACTTTACAATATAATGATTAAAACTGCAGTTTTTCCTGGATCGTTTGCGCCATTCACTATTGGACATAAATCAATAGTTGATAGAATGCTTCCATTATTTGACAAAATAATAATTGCAATTGGTAATAATTCATTAAAAAATGACTCCTACTCTATTGACAAAAAAATTAATTGGATTAAAAAGATATACTTAAATCAATCTCAAATAGAGGTAATATCTTATGAAGGACTAACTATTGAACTATGTAATAAAAAAGAAGCAGATTATATTATTAGAGGTATAAGAGATGAAAGAGATTTTAAATTTGAACAAAAAATCTCTCAAAACAATAAAGAACTTGCACCTAAAATTGAAACTTTACTTATTTCAACCCTTCCAATATATTCTCATATTTCCTCATCAATTGTGAGAGATATCATAAATCATAAAGGAGATATAAGTAAACTTGTACCTAATCCTTTAGAGCTCTATAAGTCTTTTGATTTATAAAAAATAGCTATATTTTTGACAAAAAATCTACTAATTTTCTTACTGAAATTCCTCGATGACTAATAATGCCTTTTTCTGTTTTATCCATCTGTGCAAATGTTAATTCTGAATCAATAGGCAAAAAGATAGGATCATAACCAAAACCATCTAAGCCAATTTTATTTTTTGTAATCTCACCTAAACATTCTCCATTAAAAAGATATTCATGACCATCTATAATTAATGCAATAACTGTTCTAAATTTTGCCTTTCTATTTTTAATACCATTTAATTTATTAAGTACTTTATTCATGTTATCCTCTGCTAAACATTCTAAGCCAGCGTACCTTGCAGAATAAACTCCAGGGTCACCATTTAAAGCATCAATCTCAAGCCCAGTATCATCAGCAAAACAACTACATCCATATTTAGAGTAAATAAAATTTGCTTTTTCTAAGGCATTCCCCTCTAATGTTAATTGATTTTCTGGCAACTCATCATGACACTCAATATCATTCAAACTTATAATATTAATATTATTAGGAACAAGACTTTTAATTTCCTGAAGTTTATTCAGATTGTTCGTAGCAAAAACTATTTTCATTTATTTATGGTGATATTTCTCATTATTAATTATTGTAAAAGATCGATATAGTTGTTCTATAAAAAACAAACGAACCATTTGATGTGAAAATGTCATTTTTGACAAAGATAATTTTTCATTACTTAAATCATAAATTTCATTTGAAAAGCCAAAAGCTCCACCAACAACAAATACAATTCTTTTATAACTATTTAACATATATTTTTGCATCTTCTTTGAAAAATCAATGGAATTGAGATTAACACCATTCTCATCAAGCAATATAATATAATCATTAGGTAACATAAATCTAATAATTGCCCCCCCTTCCTTTCTTTTTAACTCTATCTTACTTAAATTTTTTGAATTTTTAATATTAGGAATCTCTATTGATTCAAAATCAATATAATGCGATAATCTTTTTACATAACTTCCAAATTCAGTTTTAGCATAATCATTAGAGGTCTTGCCAACTGATAACAATACAATCTTCATTATTTCGTATTTTTGACAATATTAATAATTTGCTATAAATGATAGATATAGAACTTGAGAAATTTATTAAAAATTCCTTAAAAGAGGATCTTAAAGGGGGTGATCATACATCGTTGGCATGCATTAATAAAAACGCTAAAAATTCGGCACATTTAATCGTAAAGGATAATGGAATTATTGCAGGAGTTGAGTTAGCAGTTTTTATATTCCATATTGTTGATAAAAAACTCAAAACAACACTACTATTTAAAGATGGAGATAGTGTTAAAGAAGGAGATATTATATTAATTGTTTCAGGAAATTCGCAATCTATACTTTTAGCTGAAAGATTAGTTCTTAATTGCATGCAAGCAATGAGCGCTATAGCAAGTAAAACAAATAATATTTGCAGGCTAATATCAACAACTAAAACAAAAGTACTAGATACTAGGAAAACTACACCCTTAAATAGAAAAATTCAAAAATGGGCAGTAAAAATTGGTGGTGGACACAATCATAGATTTGGCCTTTTTGATATGATAATGATAAAAGATAATCATATAGATTTTTCTAATGGAATAACTAACGCTATTCATAAAACGAAACAGTATCTAAAAGATGAAAAGCTTAATCTTGATATAATTGTTGAAACTAGAAATTTAAATGAAGTAAATGAAGTATTAATAGAGGGTGGTGTGAGACGAATTTTACTTGATAATTTCTCATTTTCAGACACAAAAAAAGCTATTAAAGCTATAAACAACAAGTTTGAGACTGAATCTTCTGGCGGAATTACTGAAGATAATATCTTAGAGTATGCAAAATGTGGTGTCGACTTTATTTCTTTAGGTGCTTTAACACACACTATAAAGAACTTCGATCTTAGCTTAAAAGCTTTATGAAAGATATTTTTTTTATTAAACTAATTAAAAAAATCAAACCATATGGCTTTTCAGGACTTAGTATATATGATGTCACTATTTTTTTTATTACAGGATTAAAAGAGGGAGCTATAACAACAAGAGCATCATCTCTAGCTTTTAATTTCTTTCTTGCTTTTTTTCCTTCTATAATAGTTTTTTTTACTCTTATACCATACATTCCTATAGAAGGTTTTCAAGAAACATTAATGGAAATATTATCAAATATTCTTCCTCCTTCAACAAATGCTTTAACATTTGAAACATTAGAAGACATAATTAACAATCAAAGAGGAGGATTGCTTTCTATTGGGTTCTTACTTGCACTATATTTTTCAACAAATGGAATGAGCTCACTTATACAAGCTTTTAATGCATCATATCATATTAGAGAAAATAAATCAATATTTAAACAACAAGTATTGTCAATTGTATTGACATTAATTTTATCTGGATTAGTATTTATTACTATCTTATTAATTATTTTTGGAAAAATAACAGTTAACTATTTAATAGAATTTCAATATATAAATTCAAATGAAATATTTATTTTAAATGGTGCAAAATGGATTATATTAATCACAATGTTATTTTTTGGCATTACTACTATATTTAATTTAGGATCTGCTATAAGCGGGAAAATAAAAATCTTTTCTTCTGGAGCTATTTTAGCAACAATATTTATTATCTTGACTTCAATAGGCTTTAGCTATTATATTGATAACTTTTCACAGTATAATAAGATTTATGGTTCAATAGGTACATTAATGATTATTTTACTGTGGATGTATTTTAATGCTATAATTCTTCTTACTGGATTTGAACTAAATGCAAGTATTAATAATGCCAAAAATCAACTAAAAACATAGAAATGAAATACCTTTTAACATTAATAATAATTATTTTAACATCAAATATTTTTGCTCAGGATGCTTATAATCCACTTGACAAACCTAATACTTATAGAAATTTAGACAACCCTAACTATTGGAAAAATAAGATGCCAAACAAGGCTTATTGGCAACAAGATATTTATTATAACATAAAAGCTAATATTGATGAGGAAACTGATATAATTTTGGGTGAAGAAAAACTAACCTATTGGAACAACTCTCCTGACACATTAGGTTTTGTTTATTTTCATTTATATCAAAATGCTTTTCAACCTGATTCTTATCTTGATAATCTGCAAAAAGAAAATGGGAAAAACCCTAAATATGGAAAATATGAATCAAAAAAACTAGGAACAACAATTGAAGATATAACTATCAATGGTAAAAAAGTAAAAACTGAATTAGACAATACTATTTTAAAAGTTTATTTAGCTGAATCACTATATCCAGATAGCAATATCACTTTAGATATTAAATTTAAAACTTACTTTGATAGTGGAGAGGTAAGAAGAAGAATGGCTACATATAATGCGTGGGGTCAAAAACACTATAATGGTGTACATTGGTATCCAAGAATATCTGTATATGATGCTAAATTTGGATGGACAACTGATCAACATCTTGGTAGAGAATTTTATGGAAACTTTGGAACCTTTGATGTTGAATTAACTTTTGCATCAAATTTCATAGTTGAAGCAACTGGTAACTTAATAAATAGAGATGAAGTTTTACCAGATGATCTACGAAAAAAACTTGATGTAAAAAACTTTAAAGACAAACCCTTTAATTCTTTACCCTCTACAATAATTGAATATAATAAAGAAGAACATAAAACTTGGAAATATCATGCGGAAAATGTTCATGATTTTGCCTTCACTGCAGATCCAACCTATAGGATTGGTGAATCGTGGTGGGAAGATAAAGTTTGCTACTCATTAGTTCAAGAACCACATGCAAGCAAATGGCAAAATGCAGCAAGTTTTGGAGCAGAATGCTTGAGAGTTTTTTCTGAAGATTTTGGAAGATATGTATGGCATAAAGTAATAGTTGCTGATGCAAGAGACGGAATGGAGTATCCAATGATTACCTTAGATGGCGGTACTGATCCTGGTTATAGAGATTTATTAGCTCATGAGATTGGACATATGTGGTTTTTTGGTCAAGTAGGAAACAATGAAACATATAGAGCTTTACTTGACGAAGGATTTACAGAATTTCTTACAGCCTGGGCAATGATAGAAATTGATGGAGAAAATGTAATAGAAGACCTTCCAAAAAGTAATTATAGAAAAAAATTCCATAAGCCTCAAAAAGCTATAGACACTGAAGTTTATAATGCATACATAGAATCAGCTACAAGAAGAACTGATCCAATTATTTCAACACATTCAGACTGCTTTAATGGTGCCTTGGGTCATGGAGGGGGATATAGACAAGTATATTATAAAACTGCCACTATGCTTTATAATCTCCAATATGTATTGGGAGATGAATTATTCTTAGATGCGATGAAACATTATTTTAACACTTGGAAAATTGCTCATCCCTATAATGAAGATTTTAGAAGTGCAATTATTCAGTATACAAATGTTGATTTAAATTGGTTTTTTGATCAATGGTTAGACTCTGATAAAAGATTAGATTATTCAGTAAAACTTAAAAATAATCAAAACTCAGATGTAATATCATTTAAAAGAAAATTGGGAATGCAAATGCCAATTGATTTTACTGTTATTGCCAATGATCTAAAAAAATATGATTATCATATTCCCAACAACTGGTTTATTAAAGAAACAGAAGCAAAAGTTCTCCCAAAATGGCATGGTTGGGATAAATTAAACCAAAAATATGAAATTTCATTAGATATTCCTTCAGGTATCAAAGAGGTTATAATAGATCCAACAACAAGATTTGGGGACATATATATGCCTGACAACAGCTCAAAAATTAATAAAACATATAGTTTTGATCATCTTTTGTATCAAAGAGCAGATTGGAGAAATTATGAAATTAAATATAGGCCAAATTTTTGGTGGAATTCATATGATGGAATCAAAATTGGAATAAATCTTAATGGAGGACATTTAAATCATCACCATCTATTTGATGTTAATCTTTGGCTTAATACTGGACAATTACAAGATGAAAATATAATTAATAAAGAAAACTATGATCTTTACTCATACATTCTTAATTACAATACAAATCTTGATAATTACATGAAGTACGCTAGAATAAAATTAAATAGTACTTTCATAGCTGGTTTACACTCTAACAGCATGTCTTTTTCAAAATATACTTTAGATAAAAAAACCGAAATTAAAATTGGATTACTTTCATATTACAGAACAAAGGCTGAAAACTATATGTTATATCCACAACTTTGGAATGTAAATAAATTAAATAATAGAATAGATCTTTCTTTGGAACATAAATATAACTTTAATGAGATTTCAGGGCAAATTGAACTAAGCACAATTAGTTCCGCGCTGTTTTCAGATTATAACTACAACAAATTTATTCTTGAAAACACGAATAATACATCAATTTTTGATTTAGGAGTAAAGTCCAGGTTTTTTATTCAAATTGGAACAGGTGATAATTGGGCATCTGAAAGCAAATTACATTTTGCAGGAGCTAACAATGAAGAATTAATGAATAATGAATATACTAGAGCAAATGGTTTTGTTCCTCAAGAATATCTTGGATTTGGTTCTTCAATAAACAATTTTCATCATAGCGGCGGACTTAATCTAAGAGGTTATGCTGGTTATTTAGTTCCTAAAGAAAATAATGGAAATATAGAGTCATTTAATTATTCTGGAAAAAGTGGTGTTTCTATAAATTTAGAAATTGATTTGTCAAAATATTTTCATGTTCCCATATTAAATAATGAACTAAAAACTTACATTTTTGGGGATGCTGGAATAATAACCAACGAAGATATTAGTTTCTCAAATTTTCAAGAAATATTTACTGATGTTAGAGCTGATGCGGGAATTGGATTCACCTACACTTTAAAAGGATTACCAAAAATGAAACCATTAATTTTAAGACTTGATTTACCAGTATTATTAAATAGACCTCCAGCGAATGAAGATTATATAAAAATGAGATGGCTTATAGGAATAAATCGAGTAATATAATTTATTGAAAAATATACTTTTGGATTAGAAAGACTCTAATAATTTAGACATTAGACATATCATTAAAAATACTTGCAAATTTAGATGCTAATTCTTTTCTACTAAAAATCTCAAAATTGCTAGAATTAACATTTAGTTTTTTTGCTTTATATAAATTATAAAATCTTAATAATTCTTCTTTAATAAATTGATAATCATCAAAACCAACAATAGAACCTGCATTTATATTATTTAAAATTTTAGCAGTATCACCATTAATATCACCAATACATAATATGGGTCTTTGTGCTGCAATATATTCATATGTTTTACCAGGTATAATACCATTTACATTTGGGCTATTATTAAGAGGCAGAAGAAGCAATTGAGACGACACGAGCAACTTAACTACCTTATCATGAAACATGTTATCTATGTAAGTAACATAATCATTTAAATCATATTTTTTAATTGAATCAATCACAGTTATATCAACAGGTCCAATTAGTTTAATATTTAAATCTCTTTTAAATCGACTATCTTCATTTATTAAAAATCTTAGAGCTTGCCAAAAAATATTAGGATTTCTATCAGTATTCATTGATCCAGCGTGAGTTATAGAAAACTTATCATCTAACTTCTTCATTGAAATATCATTAAAATCTGCAGGATCATATCCATTATTAATTACTAATGGTTTAATTCCTGATATTTTTAAAAAATCATTCGACCAAGATTCACTAACTGTAGATACTACATCAGCAGTTTTTAAAACATTTAACTCAAGATTCTTATGTATCTTATTAGCTCGAGATGAAAGCTTCAATTTATGAAAGAAATCAATTTTTGTCCAAGGATCTCTAAAATCTGCTAACCAAGGAATCTTAAATTTTTTTGATATATCCATAGCAATAAGATGTGTGGTATGCGGGGGACCCGTAGAAACAATCACATCTACCTTATTAGTTTGAAGATATTTTGTTAAGGATTTAACACTTGGTCTATACCAAAACCTCTTAGCGTCAGGAATAAAAAGATTGCCTCTTATCCATAATGATATACCTTCAAAAACACTAACTCTATTACTCTTTTTAAGAAAACCTGGATTAACTTTTTCTTGCTTTTGACCAGTTATAAAACGATATAATTTAAAAGGCTCCCATATTGGAACTCTTAGAACTTCTAAATTTTCTAGAATATCTGATTCTAAACTCTCATCATACATAGATATTTCGGGATCTTTGGCAGTACAAATTACAGGCTCCCAATTATAATCTCTTAAATACTTACTTGTCTTTAACCATCTTTGAACACCTCCTCCACCCATAGGAGGCCAATAATAAGTTATAATTAATACTTTCTTCATTTTCTATAATATTCCTTGTATGAGATAAGAAATAATAAGATAAATAAAATTAAAGAAGAAGCTAAAGAAATATTCTCAGAAATTGAATAAACAGATGGTTGAAATTTAAATTCAATAATATGATTACCAGAAGGAATATTTAAAGCTCTTAAAACATAATTAGCTCTAAAATAATCAGTTTTAACGCCATCAATATAAGCATCCCAACCCTTATTGTAATAAATCTCTGAAAATATTGCAATACCATCATTTGTTGATTCTGAAGAATACTTTAAATAATTAGGTTTATAAATATCTAATTGAATAGTTGAAGATGAATTATCTAAATTGGGAATAATATAATTACTAAATCGATTATCAACAATTGCAGTATTAATAGGATCAAAATCTTTTAATGCATCAATCTCTTCATCAGCATTCAACACTAAATTAATATTATTTATAAACCATGCATTTCCTAAAGCAGCGGAATTTAACTGTGGTTTTCCATCTCTAGAAATAAAATATCTTGTGTTAAGCATATTTAGAACATTCATATTTCCTTTAGAAATATGAAATTCTATTAATTCTTGATAACGTTTTAATTTTGCTCCATGGTAACCACCAATTGATTTATGAAAATATGATGTGCTAGCATCATTAAATGTACTTACACTAGAGTTAAATACTCTAAAATTAGGATCCTTATCATTTAAAATAAAGTTATCTGCTTGAGTTGGCTTATATGGGATTTTTACTTTGTTTTTTCTAACAAAATTATCATCATTTAAATAACGTTTATTTACATTCCACATATCACAAACAACTAGAACACCTACAATTAAAATTACATACTGAGATTTTAAACTATTTCTTAAGTATAACATTAAAACACCAAAAGTTAATCCAATAAAGATAAAAGATCTCCAAGCATCAGTGGATAAAAGTGAAGATCTATCTAAAGCTAGACTTTCTAAAAAATTATCTGGAGTAATAACTCCTGCAGCAAGTGGGTTTAAATCATTTTCAGATGTGAAATCTAAAAACATAGTAGGAAATAATGCAAATATTAATGTCAAACCACCTGTAATATAAAAAGCTAATTTTAATGGTTTTTGTTTTTCATTATTATCAATAGAAGAAGATAAAAATTTATCTAGAGCAATAAAAGCTAATAAAGGTATAGTAAATTCAGCAATAATAAGAATCATAGATACTGCTCTAAACTTATTATATCCAGGGAAAAAATCAAGAAAGAAATTAGTTAAAGGCATAAAATTCTTACCCCACGCAAGCATTAGTGACATAATAGTTGCAAGTAACAACCAAATTCTTAACTCTGACTTAACAAATAATAAACCCAAAATAAAAAGGAATATTACGATTGCTCCAGCATAAGTGGGACCAGAAACAATAGGTTGATCTCCCCAATATGATGATGATTTGTATTGAGCTAAAGAATTAGCTAACTTTTTATTCTTAAACTTTTTAAGGAAATCTAAAGTTTTAGAATCTTCTAATGATAATACACTACTAGAGCTACTTCCACCATAAAAATTAGGAATAAGAAGTGTCATACTCTCAGCAATTCCATAACTCCATTGAGTTGCATAATCTTTATCTAATCCTTGAGTCTTGTTATCAATGTTACTAGTTAGTTCTGATTTTCCTCTAGTGCTTTCTTTACCATAATCTGAAGTTGTCTTAAGACGTGTAAGAGAAGTTCCAGCTGCTAGTACAGCTGCAAGTATTAAAATTCCAGAACGTTTAAAAAAATCAGTTAAATTTTTATTTTTAAAATCTTTATATAATTGAAATAAACCAATAATTAATAAAACTAGCACTAAATAATATGTAATCTGAAAATGGTTAGTATATACTTCTAATGCTACAGCTAGTGCAGTGAGTGCTCCACCTAAAAGCATTTTACCTCTGTAGGTATATAAAACAGCAGCAACAACCATAGGTAAATATGCAATTGCGTGAGCCTTACTCATATGACCAGCCTGTATGATAATAAAAAAATATGATGAAAAAGCAAAAGCAATAGATCCGATAAAAGCTATTCTATAATCAACCTTAAGAGTTAGTAATAATATATAGAAACCAAGTAAGTAAAGAAACAATAAATTTACAGGTCTAGGCAGACCCAAAGTAAGAATCTTATCAACGTATTGAATAAGGTTTTTCTTATACTTTACAGATATTTGATATGCTGGCATACCTGAAAACATAGAATTTGTCCACAATGCCTCTTCACCAGTACTCTCTCTAAAGTCCTTAATTTCTTTAGACATTCCTTTATAGGTTTTAATATCATGTTGATCTAACTTCTTTCCTTCGAGAACAGGAGAGAAATAAATAAATGATATTGCAATAAAAATTAAAAGAACAAGAATATGTGGCTTAGCATTATTAAAATTCATAATATTATTATTTAGTCATCAATCTCTTCAAAATCAACATAATCTCCAATATTATCTGATTTTTTATTAGATTGTGATGATTTATTTTTATCAATAGAAACTTTTCCTTCCTCTTCCTTTTTTGAGTTATTATTATTAAACTGATTTTCGAAACGTTGAGATGTTTTTTTAATAAATCTAGACATTAGAAAAGGTGCTAAAATTCTAAATAGAAATTTAAAAACATATGAAATAAAGAAAAACCAAAATAGAAACTTTAACAACCCAACTAACATATTATTTACTTAAATATAAATTCCTTTCGGAATAAACTTTTAAAAAATAATCATCCTTCAAATCATCAATAAAATAGATACTCTCTCCAGTAGATTTCATTTCAGGACCTAATTCTTTATTAACATTTGGGAATTTATTAAAAGAAAATACTGGTTCCTTAATTGCATATCCTTTTTTCTTAGGGTTAAATTTAAAATCAGTCACTTTATTATGGCCTAACATTACTTTAGCAGCATAATTAACATAAGGCTCATCATATGCCTTAGAAATAAATGGAACTGTTCTAGAGGCTCTTGGATTAGCTTCAATAACATAAACAACCTCATCTTTAATCGCAAATTGAATATTAATAAGACCAACAGTTTCTAATGCTACAGCAATTTTGTTAGTAATATCAATCATTTGTTGACGAACATTATCACTTAGATCAAAAGTAGGTAGGACTGCATACGAGTCACCAGAGTGAATACCACAAGGCTCAATATGTTCCATAATACCTATTATATATACATTTTCTCCATCACAAATAGCATCAGCCTCTGCTTCAATAGCATTATCAAGATAATGATCAAGTAAGACCCTATTTCCTGGAATATCTTTTAATAAATTAATAATATGATGTTCTAATTCATCTTCATTAATAACAATTTTCATTCCTTGTCCACCTAAAACATAAGATGGTCTAACTAGAATAGGAAAATTCAAATTTTTAGATATACTAATCGCCTCTTCAGCAGTTTGTGCAACAGCAAATTTTGGAAAAGGAATATTATTCTTAGTTAATAATTCAGAAAATCTCCCTCTATCTTCTGCAACATCAAGTGCATTATAAGAAGTTCCCATAATTTTAATACCATATCTTTCTAATTTTTCAGCTAATTTTAAAGCTGTTTGACCTCCAAGCTGTACAATCACACCAACAGGTTTCTCATGAAGAATAATATCATAAATATGCTCCCAAAAAACTGGCTCAAAATATAATTTATCTGCTGTATCAAAATCAGTAGAAACAGTTTCAGGGTTACAATTAATCATTATTGTTTCATAACCACATTCTTTAGCTGCTAAAACTCCATGTACACATGAATAATCAAATTCAATACCCTGTCCTATTCTATTTGGTCCAGATCCTAATACTATAATTTTTTCTTTTGAAGATGAAATACTTTCATTTTCAGCAAATCTTTTTCCATTAACTTCTTTATCCATTTCAAAAGTTGAATAGTAGTAAGGAGTCTTTGCTGTAAATTCAGCAGCACATGTATCAACTAATTTATATACTCTATTTATATTTAATGATTTCCTATGGTCAAAAACTTCACTTTCAAGACATCCAAGTAGATGAGCTATTTGCCTATCTGCAAATCCTTTCATTTTTGCTTCTAATAATAAATCTGTTGAAATTTTATTAATAGAATGTTTTTTAACTTCGTTTTCAAAAACAACTAATTCTTCTATTTGACGTAAGAACCAGTAATCTATTTTTGTTATATCATGAATTCTCTGTAACGGAATTCCTATTCTAAATGCATCATATACCCTAAAAATCCTATCACTACTTGCATACTTTAATCTCTTTAAAATCTCATCTTGATTTGTGATTTCCTTACCATCAGCACCTAAACCATTTCTACCAATTTCTAATGATTGACATCCTTTTTGTAAAGCTTCTTGAAAAGAGCGACCTATTGCCATTACCTCTCCAACAGATTTCATTTGTAACCCCAGAGTAGTATCAGAGCCTTTAAATTTATCAAAATTCCATCTAGGAATTTTTATTACAACGTAATCTAAAGTAGGCTCAAAGCAAGCAGATGTATTTTTAGTTATCTGATTATCTAACTCATCAAGAGTATAACCAATTGCTAATTTAGAGGCAATTTTAGCAATTGGATAACCTGTTGCTTTTGAAGCCAAGGCTGATGATCTGGAAACTCTAGGATTAATCTCAATCGCAATAATATCTTCATTCTCATCTGGACTTACTGCAAATTGAACATTACAACCACCAGCAAATTCTCCAATAGAACGCATCATTTTAATAGCCATACTTCTCATTCTCTGATAAGTAGTATCAGAAAGTGTCATAGCAGGAGCAATTGTAATAGAATCTCCAGTATGGATACCCATTGGATCAAGATTTTCTATATTACAAATAATTATTACATTATCATTATCATCTCTTAAAAGTTCCAGTTCATATTCCTTCCATCCTATTACAGCCTTGTCTATAAGAACCTCATGAATAGGTGATGCGTGTAAACCTTTAGATAGTAAATCTTCGAACTCATCTTTTGTATGCACAAAAGCAGCACCTGAACCACCTAAAGTAAAAGATGGCCGAATAACCAGAGGAAAACCAAGTTCTTGAGCAATCTCTTTTCCTTGTAAAAAAGAAGTAGCAATTTTAGCAGGAGCTACAGGAATATTAATTTTTTTCATTAATTTCCTAAATTGCTCTCTATCTTCAGTAATATGAATTGCTTGAATATCTACACCAATAATATCTACATCAAATTTTTCCCATATACCTTTTTCATCAACATCAATACATAAATTTAAAGCTGTCTGACCACCCATAGTTGGTAAAACAGCATCTATATTTCTTTCCTCTAATATTTCTATAATTGATTTTGGTGTAAGTGGCTTAAGGTAAATATGGTCAGCCACAACCTTATCAGTCATAATAGTTGCAGGATTAGAATTAATAAGCGAAACCTCAATACCCTCCTCTCTTAATGAACGAGCAGCTTGAGAGCCTGAGTAGTCAAACTCACAGGCTTGTCCTATAACTATAGGTCCACTTCCTATAATTAAAACTGATTTTATTGAATTATCTTTTGGCATTATCTTAATTTGATTATTGCGAATTTACATTTTTTGTTCATTGAAATACTGAATGTGATTTATAATTTTACAAAAAAATCAAAAAAAAAGTGCTGCAAAGGCAACACTTATATTTTAATTCTTTAATAGATATTATTTGTGACCCATTTCATCAGACACTGTTAATCTTGTTCGACCTTTCGATCTTCTTCTAGAAATAACTTTTTGGCCATCAGCAGATGACATGCGATCCATAAAGCCATGTTTATTTTTTCTCTTTCTATTTGATGGTTGAAACGTTCTTTTCGGCATATCTTTTTTTTTATCTATTGAGGATGCAAAGTTAATGTGTTTTTCTTTACTACAAAATATTTTTATAATTATTTTATGTAGAAAAAACAATACTTATTGTATTACATAATCATATAATCTTAATTTAAAATACGTTCTTTCAGATTTAAAAAATAAAACTTTCCAATAACCATTGTAAAAAATTGAAGTTGGAACATGAATATTGTTTACATAATCAAGATTAACCAATACATGCATATCTAATTTTATAAACCAATTATTATAAACAAACTTATACTCTCTATAAATAACGTTAAAATTAGATTTATCAAAGTAAGAAACCACTTTTCTAATTAGTGCTTTCTGTTTTTGATTTTCATCAATATCATTTTTTACATTAACGGAAAAAACATAGCAAGGAATATTATTATAATTAGTATCACTTATTGTATAGTTATAATACTTCTGCATATCAACATCAAAAATGGCAAGCTTTTTCCTAATACCTCCTTTAGATTGTTCTACGTTATCTGTTCCTATTGAGAAACCTATAGTCTTTGCATCACGCATATTTTGACTTTCATTAGGATTCTTTTTTTTACTTATTTGTAAAGAGACATCAATAGTATCATATGGAAAAAAAACATCATCAAAAGCCTCAGGAGTATATAATTTATACTCTCCATTTTTTTTATAAATTTTTCCATCAAAATATATAGAATCATCTAAAGTAAAGGCTTTTTTATTATCAGAATAATGAGTTCCAATTCTATTTAGAGTTCCAATTTTTACATTTTTTTTATTATAGACAATAAGTTCACTTTTATACTTATGCTCATAATATCTTAAATGCTTAAATCCAAGATAAAATGTACTATCATTTTTCACATAACCAATAAAATCATCCACTGAAAAACCATTATTTAACTCTGATATTACAACATCGTCTAAAAAAACAACTGGCATTAAGGTATCTTGGGCCTTTGTGAAAAAACTAATAAATAAAAAAAATATAAGAATATGATTATTCATAAAACAAATATAGAAAAAGCCGACACCTAAGTGTCGGCTTATAACAGTAATTACACGTAAGCCGGATTCTGTTCCTAATAAAAGGTGCCATCATTTATCTAGCATAAAAGTTACCCTTTATGTCGAGCTGCCTACCCCCCAAGAAAAGACGAGTAATCCTTTAATCCTGGTATACATGACATTGCACCACATAGAGTTTACATGATTTCACTACAGCCTAACTGTACATTCTTTCTGTTGCACTTGTCCTCAGTTTGCACTGGACGGATGTTATCCGCTATGTTACTCTTTGGTGTCCAGACTTTCCTCTTCAAAAATGAAGCGATAGCATCAGTAATTACTAACACAAAAATAAGAATATATAGCTAGTTTTATACTATTTAAATATGAGCAAATGTCAAATTAGATTACTTTTGTTAATATGAAATTTATTTTAAAGCAAAAAGACTTAAAATCCAAAGCTAGATTAGGAGAAATTCAGACAGATCATGGTAAGATTGAGACTCCAATTTTTATGCCTGTTGCAACATCTGGAAGCGTAAAAGGGGTACATCAACATGAATTATTAGAGGATACAAAAGCACAAATAATATTAGGAAACACCTATCACTTATATCTTAGACCAGGACTTGATACAATTAAAAATGCTGGCGGATTACATAAATTTATTGGCTGGGATAAGCCTATGCTAACTGATAGTGGTGGATACCAAGTATATTCACTCTCAAACAGTAGAAAAATTACAGAAAAAGGCGTTGAATTTCAATCTCATATTGATGGTTCTAAACATTTTTTTACTCCTGAGTATGCTATCGACATTCAAAGAATTATTGGTGCTGATATAATTATGGCATTTGATGAATGCACACCATATCCTTGTGAATATGATTATGCAAAAAAATCAATGCACATGACACATAGATGGTTAAAAAGATGCTGTCAACGATTTAATCTGACTAAAGACAGATATGATTATTCACAATCTTTTTTTCCTATTGTTCAAGGAAGTGTTTATAAAGATTTACGCAAACAATCTGCAGAACAAATTATTAGTTTTGAGCAAGATGGTTATGCTATTGGAGGATTATCAGTAGGAGAGCCTCATGAATTAATGTATGAAATGACAGAGATTGTAAGTAATATATTACCTGAGGAAAAACCTAGATATTTAATGGGAGTTGGAACACCTTCTAATCTTCTTGAAAACATAGCTTTAGGAATTGACATGTTTGATTGTGTTATGCCAACAAGAAATGCGAGAAATGGAATGCTATTTACTTCTGAAGGAACGATAAATATTAAGAATAGAAAATGGAAAGACGATTACTCAAAAATTGATCAAAATGGAACTTCATATGTTGATAAAACATATTCAAAATCTTATCTAAGACATTTGTTTACAAATAATGAACTTTTGGCAAAACAAATTGCAACACTCCACAATATTAGATTCTATATGTGGTTAATGGAAGAGAGTCGAAAACATATTAAAATTGGAGATTTCTATTCTTGGAAAAATATAATGGTAAAAAAATTAGATATTAGGTTATAATGAAAAAGATTGATTGGTATATAATAAAAAAGTTCTTTAGTACATTTTTTTTTACAATATCCCTAATTCTTTTAATTGTAATTATTTTTGATATATCTGAAAAAATTGATGATTTTCTTAGAAGTGATGTAAGTATTGATAAGATAATTTTTCAATACTATTTAAATTTTATACCATATTTCACCAATCTTTTTAGCCCATTATTTATCTTTATATCTGTCATATTTTTTACTTCAAAAATGGCAAATAACAGTGAGATAATAGCAATCCTAAATAGTGGAATGAGTTTCTCAAGACTATTAAAACCCTTCATAATATCTGCAATTACTTTAGCTATACTATCTTTTGTTCTTGGAAATTTTGTTATTCCACATACAAATAAAGAAAGAATTGACTTTGAAAATAAATATCTTAAAAAAAGACAATCACAAAGAATTAAAAATATTCATATGCAGATCAAAAAAGATCAGTATATCTATATGGAAAGCTATAATAAATCAAAAGATATAGGATATAAATTTACTTTAGAAAACTTTACAAATAATATACTTAATTCAAAGCTGAGTGCAAATTATATCCAATATGATACAACTAATAATAAATGGAAAGTGAAAGATTATTTTATTCGTATTTATGGAGATAAGCATGAAGAGATTAAAAGTGGAAAACAAATGGACACAACTTTAAATTTACTTCCAATTGATTTTTCAAAAAAGAAAAACTTAGTTGAAACAATGGGTATGAAGGAATTAAATAAATTCATTAAAGAGGAAGAAATAAAAGGAACATCACAAATTACTTTTCATAAAATTGAAAAATATAAAAGATTAGCAAACCCATTTTCTTCTATCATTTTAACTATTATTGCTGTAGCTATAGGAAGTAGAAGAATGAGAAGTGGCTCAGGTATTCCATTAAGTATTGGTCTAATTATAAGTTTTGGCTATATTTTATTCATGCAAATCTCTACAACATTTGCAACTAATGGAAATCTATTTCCAATAATTGCTGTATGGATTCCAAATATTATTTTTAGTTTTATAGCAATATTTCTAATAAGATTAGCTCCAAAATAATATTACCTCTTTAGTTTCTTATATTTAATTCTAGTTGGGGAAATATCACCCAATCTTTTCTTCCTATTCTCCTCATAATCAGAATACCCACCTTCAAAATAATATACACTAGAATCGCCTTCAAAAGCAAGAATATGAGTACACACTCTATCTAAAAACCATCTATCATGAGAGATAATTACTGCACAACCAGCAAAACTTCCAAGACCTTCTTCCAATGCTCTTAAAGTATTAACATCCAGATCATTAGTAGGCTCATC
>CAYNGO010000014.1:0-30009 GCA_964397025.1 uncultured Weeksellaceae bacterium | reverse complement strand
CCTCTTGTATCATTCCACCATCTAAAACTATGCTGAAAAGTTAGCTGAACATTTGCATATCCAGTTAAATCAATTGGAGTAGCATTTGTAAACTCAGCAATTATAGGAGTTCCATTTTGATCTTGATTTCCAGGAGCTGCATCAGAATTTATGATCATATAACCATTACTAGCGGTTGTACTATTAAAAGTTTGAAGAGATGCAGGTAAATTTGTTACGCATTGAGATGCAACATCTACGTTTGTTGTCCAGTTCCAATCTAGTGGAGGAAGACTAGAATTAGTAAAAACCCAAGTTGAAGCATCAGAACAATCATCTGACCATAGCGGAGCTGGAGGTGTTACTAATAATTGATTAGTATTTATAATTGGATTAATCTGTGATAATATCTTTGTTTCCATGATTTTGGAAGATATTGGTGCTTTTTGCTGTGCAATAGAAATATTGATAGTAAATAAAGCAAGCATAGGAAGTAAAATTCTTTTCATCTTTATTATTTAAATTAAATAGTGTTAGTGCTACAAATATAATCTAAAAAAATAATTCTACTAGCTTTTTTTGCACGGGTAATTTTACTGTTCTAACTATTTTTCATAATCAGACATTGGTGGACAAGAGCAAATTAAATTTCTATCTCCATAAGCATCATTTATTCTTCTTACTGTAGGCCAAAACTTTTTAACTTTTAACCATTGTAATGGAAATACTGCTTTTTCTCTAGAATAAGGGAAATCCCAATTATCATTTAATGCGAGATTCATTGTGTGAGGCGCATTTTTTAAAACGTTATTTACTGGATCAACCTCTTTATTAATAATCTGATTAATCTCTTTTTTAATACCAATAAGAGCATCACAAAATCTATCTAATTCCTCAATACTTTCACTCTCAGTAGGTTCAATCATTACAGTGTTTACTACCGGAAATGAAACTGTAGGAGCATGAAACCCATAATCCATAAGTCTTTTAGCAATATCTAATACCTCAACACCATGTTGCTTAAATGATCTAAAATCAATAATCATTTCATGGCCTACTCTATTTTTTTCTCCACAATAAAGCACTTTATAATTATCTGAAAGACGCTCCTTTATATAGTTAGTATTTAATATTGCAATCTCTGTAGACTTTTTCAAACCTTCAGCGCCTAACATTTTAATATAAGCATAAGATATTGTTAGTGCTAATGCACTTCCCCAAGGAGCAGATGATATTGACATTCCATTTTCACCACCCATTGAAATCATCGAATTATTAGGAAGAAAATCTTTTAAATGTTCTACAACACCAATAGGGCCAACTCCAGGACCTCCACCGCCGTGAGGAATAGCAAATGTTTTATGTAAATTAAGGTGACATACATCAGCACCAATTATGGCAGGATTTGTAAGTCCGACTTGAGCATTCATATTCGCTCCATCCATATAAACCTGACCTCCATTATCATGGATAATAGAAGTTATTTCTAATATACTCTCTTCAAAGACTCCGTGAGTTGACGGGTATGTAATCATTAAGGCTGCTAAATTATCCTTATGCTCTAAAGCTTTTGCTCTTAAAACTTCAAGATCAATATTACCTTTTTCATCACAAGGAGTAACAACAACCTTCATTCCTGCCATTACAGCAGAAGCTGGATTTGTACCATGTGCTGATGAAGGAATTAAGCATATATCTCTATTAGTATCACCCCTACTATGATGATACGCTCTAATAACCATAAGACCTGCATACTCACCTTGAGCGCCAGAGTTTGGCTGAAGACTCATCCCATCAAAGCCAGTGATCTCACAGAGCATACTTTCTAATTCTTTAAAAATAGTCTGATATCCCTTAGCTTGTTCAACTGGAGCATAAGGATGTATATTATTAAATTCTGGCCAGCTTAATGAAAAAAGTTCGGAAGCTGCATTTAATTTCATAGTACAAGAACCTAAAGCAATCATAGAACTAGTAAGGGAAAAATCTTTATTCTCTAGACTTTTAATATATCGCATCATGTCAGTTTCAGAATGATACTTATTAAAAATAGCATGCTGCATAAATTTAGAAGTTCGAAGCAAATTATTATCTAAGTTTTCACTTTGAATATTTAAAGATATAACTTCATTAATCAAATTTTCAGAATCTTTATGTCCAGAGCTTAAAGCAAAGATTTCTAAAATATCTTTGATTGTATCTATATCATCTTTTTCATCAATACTTATTGACAGATATTCATCATTAATAATGTTAAAATTAACTTCTTTACTATCTGAATGTTTAATGATATTTTCTATATTGACATTACCTAATTTAATTTTAATGGTATCAAAGAAATTTTTATTTTTTTGATGATAACCAAGTTGTTTTAAACCTTCAGCTAAAATGGAAGTCAGATCATGTATACTAGTCGCTATAGCTTTCACCCCATCTGGTCCGTGATATACAGCATACATACCAGCCATAGTTGCCAAGAGCGCTTGAGCAGTACATATGTTTGATGTTGCTTTTTCTCTTTTAATGTGCTGCTCTCTAGTTTGAAGAGCCATACGCAATGCTTTATTTCCATCAAGATCTTCACTTACACCAATTATTCTACCAGGGATACTTCTCTTATATTTTTCTAATGTTGCAAAATATGCTGCATGTGGCCCTCCATAACCAAGTGGAATACCAAATCTCTGAGTTGTTCCAACTACAACATCAGCACCCCATTCTCCGGGAGGCTTTAACATTGTTAAACTAAGTAGATCAGCAGCAACTATAATTGCTATTTCTTTTTCCTTCACTTTAGATGCAAACTCAACATAATCTGTTACTTCGCCATATTTTCCAGGATATTGTATTAATACAGCAAAGCATGATTCAGAAAAATCATACTCTAAATGGCTACCAATAATAACTTCGATACCTAAAGGCTCAGACCTTGTTTTTAAAATATCTATAGTTTGAGGCAGACACATTTCCGAGACAAAGAATTTATTGACATTTTCTTTTTTCTGAGAACGTGATCGAGAATTATAAAGCATGATCATAGCCTCAGCAGCAGAAGTTCCCTCATCCAATAATGAAGCATTTGCTAAATCCATAGCAGTTAAATCACTAACCATAGTTTGAAAATTTAACAAAGCCTCTAGTCGACCTTGAGAGATTTCGGCTTGATAAGGAGTATAAGATGTATACCATCCTGGATTTTCTAAAATATTTCTCTGTATAACTCCTGGAAGAACCGTATTAAAGTACCCCATTCCGATGTAAGAACGATAGCAACGATTTTGTGAAGCTAGCGATTTCATATGTTCAATAAATCTATGCTCAGATAAAGGTTGTGGCAAATCCATATCAGAATTCAACTGAATATGAGACGGTATAGTCTGATTAATTAAATCATTAATTGTATCAACACCAATAGACTTAAGCATTGTACTAATTTCAGATTTTCTAGGGCCAATATGACGATCAGAAAAGTTATATTTTTTCATCTAAAATAATTAAGCCACAAAAGTAATAAATGAAAATATATTAAGTATCTTATAGACTCTAAAAAATGACTATTTTTTTATAAAAAGTCATTCTATATTCTCACAAGTAAAAAAGTGTACTTTTGCAAAAAAAAAATAATGACCTTTTCTAAGTTAGGATTAAATAAAAATATTCAGAAAGCGATTGAAGATTTAGGATTTGTTGAGCCTACTCCAATTCAAAAAGAAGCTATAACATACCTTGTTAATGAAGATAAGGATTTAATAGCCCTTGCTCAAACTGGAACAGGTAAAACAGCAGCATTTGGATTGCCAATTATTGAAAAGATTGAACTTGATAGAAAACTCCCTCAATCAATAATACTATGTCCAACTAGAGAGCTATGCCTCCAAATAGCAAAAGACATGGATTCTTATGCTAAGTATACAAAAGGATTAAAAATAACTGCTGTTTATGGTGGGGCAAATATACAAACTCAGATAAAAGCCTTAACTTCAGGAACACAAATAGTAGTTGGAACCCCTGGTAGAGTAATTGATTTAATAAAAAGAAAGAAGCTAAAGCTAAACGATATAGAAACAGTCGTTTTAGATGAAGCAGATGAGATGTTAAATATGGGATTTAAAGAAGATTTAGATACAATTCTAGCTGAAACTCCTGAAGAAAAGCAAACACTATTATTCTCAGCTACAATGCCAAAAGAAGTGATGAGAATTACAAAAAACTATATGTTTAGCCCTAAAACAATAGAGGTTGCCAGCAGAAATGAAGGCGCTAAAAATGTCGAGCATCATTATTACATGGTTAATGCAAGAGATAGATACAAAGCGCTAAGAAGAATTTGTGATATCAATACAGGTATTTATGGAATTGTATTTTGCAGAACCAGAAGAGAAACAAAAGATGTAGCTGATAAATTAATGCAAGATGGATATAGTGCAGATGCATTGCATGGAGAATTATCACAATCTCAGAGAGATCATGTTATGCAACGTTTTAGAAGAAAAAGCATTCAAATTTTAGTTGCTACAGATGTTGCTGCAAGAGGAATTGACATTAATGAATTATCGCACGTTATAAATTATAACCTGCCAGATGATAATGAAATTTATGTACATAGATCTGGAAGAACAGGACGAGCTGGAAACAAAGGTATTTCAATAATCATTGCTCATAGCAGAGAAAGAAGAAAAATTCAATCTATTGAGAAAATGCTAAAAAGAGAATTGATTTTAAAACAAGTTCCAAATGGTGAAGAAATTTGTGAAATACAATTGTTACAATTAGTTGACAAAGTTGTTAAAACAGAGGTAAGTAGTCAGATAAATAAATATCTACCTGCAATTACTGAAAAACTAGCACATTTAGACAAGGAAGAGTTACTTAAACATTTTATTTCGGCAGAGTTTAATAGATTTCTAGCATTTTATAAAAATGCAAGTAATCTAAATGTAAGTTCAAATAGTTCTTCAAGAGATAATTCAAGAAGTAGTTCTAGAGGAGATTCCAGAGATCGCTCTAAGCCCAATAACCGAGATAGAAAATCAAATAATAAAGGAGGTAGTAGTAGTCACGCTGAGGAAGGATACACTCGATTCTTTATAAACTTAGGTAACCAAAAAAATATGCAAGCTCAAAATCTAATAGGCATGATTAATGAGTTTACCAAACAACGAAATATCCCTGTTGGAAAAATAGATATCTTTAAAAACTTCTCGTTTTTTGAAGTAGATAGTCAATTTGAAGGAAGTATCCTTAGTAGTTTTAAGGGAACTGAATGGAATGGCGAAAGAGTATCTGTAGAAATATCCAAAGCTCCTGGGGGAAGTACGGATCAAAATAAAAGATCAGAGCCTAAAAGTAGAAATTTTAGAGAAAGAAAAGAAAATAAAGGAAGAAGGGGGTCTAGTAAAGAATCATCAACATCTTCTTCACCAGCAAAAAAAGGATCTTTTAAAAGTAGGTTTAGTGATAACAAAACATCACGAAAAAGACGCTAGTTTTTTTTTCCCGCAACAAAATCTTTTAGATAATAAGGCTCAAAATAAGCTGTATCTTCAAAATCATTTTCCAGATATTTATCGTAAGCCAAAGGTCCCAAAAATTTTGCACTTGGGTGAAAACCTGATTTAAAATTAGCATTATCATGAATTATAATTTCGTGTAACTTCTCAGAGCCATCACCAAAAAAAAGCACTTTATTGGTTAACTCTTTTTGATAAGATTTTTCATCAATAATATCTGCCTGTATTTTCCTTATAAGTTTATTTTTAGAACTATAAAATGCAGAGTAGACCTCCATCCTTCTTGCATCTATCATTGGGCAAAAAACATCTGATTGTTCTGTTAAAGAAATACCATAAGCCATAGCTTGTAAAGTAGACACTGAAATAAGTGGAATATCTAAAGCATAACACAAGCCCTTAGCTGTTGAAACACCTATTCTTAATCCAGTGTAAGATCCTGGGCCCATACTAATTGCAATTGCACTTAAATCATTAAAAGTAATTGTAGCTAAATCTAAAACCTCAGAAATGTATAAAGATAATTTCTCAGAATGTGAAAATTTTGTATCAACATGTTCTTTATGGCTAACCAATTGCTTACCATTAAATAAAGCTACAGAACATGCCTTAGTTGATGTTTCAATATTTAATATATATTCATTCATAAAAAATTAAAAGTCATAGTAATGATTAAAAAGATCAGATTTTAAGGCTATTGAATAAAATAAAGTATTGTATTCATGAACATCACTTGAAAGACTCCTACTAACTAAAGAAAAGTCAATTTTGAGATTTGTAGAAGGGTTTATAATATATCCAAAATTGAGCTGCATATAATCAATATTAGTTTTATTACCATTAAACATATCAATCCCAAAATCAGATGATCTGTTATTGTAATCAGAATAAATATTGTTTCCATAAGAGATTGTATCTCCTAAATAATCAGCACCGTAAGTAATATCTAAATATTTAAATTGCATTTCTAGTCTACCTTGTCTGTAGTGAAGCATCAGAATATTTTCAGAAAAGTTAGCTCCTAAAGGATGGGCTAATTCTTCGTTATAATGCCCATAATTTGCATTATTCCAATGTGAGTAGGTATATGGGCGAACATGATTTCGTTCGAGTTGAAGTGTTAAATTAGAAATACTTAGAAAATCATAATATTTATAACCAATCTGATAGCCATATTTATTAGCCCAATAACCATTATTAGCTTTTATTTGTTTTAAAGTAAACTCATCAAGAATTACTTGAGCATATAGGTTAGAATTTGATGTGAGATTATACTTCAAATCTAAACCAATAATTGCATTATCAGGAGAATTAATTGAATACTCCACAGGCCTAAAAAATATAATAGGATTTAAATAATTGATATCAAAACCATTAGCTCCAAGAGAATGATTAGACTTCCATACAATTGTTTCATATATCCCAATATTAAATTTCTCATTTAACTGATAAGAAAGATAATGAGAGGACATGTATTTTTTAGCATATCCCATATAATCATAACTATTTTCTGCTGATAAATAATTTTTCATATCTTGAAATTCTGCATAAAGATTAGTATATCTAAACTTACCAAAACTTGTTTGTAATCTTAAGAACGGATAATTAAATGCATTATCTGAAAGCAATAAAGATCGATAACCATGTCCAATAAAGTGTTTTCCATGACCAAATTGTAATGTGAAATTCTTAGATGCTTGAAAAGATAAATATCCAGAAGATTTTGCGTAATCAAAACCGCTCTCTTTATAAGACCTCCCTCTTCCTTGACCAGGAATTACATAATCATTAGTAGGTGTTCTTATCATAGAATCTATATAATTTGGAAATATAGATTGATTTTCTACAAAAGAAGTATGAAAAGAAACTTTACTACCAATATGACCATCTATTATAAATCCTCTAGTATTTGTAAATGTATTTAATTCATCTTCTTGCTCATAGCCTAAAGATAAATTTAATAATGGAGATCCTACAATTTTATAACCATCTCCTTTAATTAGTATAAAGTGATTATTGAAAAATGCATGTTTTAACAAATTATTATCTGCAGAGAACTCTATATCTAATATTGAATCAAAATTTAAATTAGTACTTGTTATAATTAAGGGTTTAAATGACGAGTGATCTATATGATTACTAATCTCTTTATCAAATATTCTATTAAAGTTCTGACCTAATGGAAGATTAGTTTGTTGCGCAGAGATTTGATTGAGACCCAAGAATGAGAAAAATATAATAGCAAGTAATTCTAATCTCATTTTAGAATAATTTCTTTTAACCAATTATTTAGAGTGTAATTAGTATCTACCTTAATAGTTGTAAGTCCAAAAATTTTACCAGCCTCTATATCACTATCAGAATCACCAATTAAAAAAGATTGATCAATCTTGATATCAGGAAAGTCTACTTTTGCCTGCTCTAACATTCCTATATTAGGTTTTCTACATTTACATAGATCTTCTGCTAAGTGAGGGCAAAAATATATTTTTGTAATTACACTTTCTATAGAAGAGATTTTCTTTTGCATATTATCGTGTAGTAGTTGTAAATCCTTTTCAGACATTATACCCTTACCAATACCTTGTTGATTTGTAACAATAAAAATTCTCTTAAATATCTTACTTAAGGACACAATAGCAGTATCTGAGTTTTTAATAAACTTAAACTCATTAAAATCAGTAACATATCTACCTTCTAATTTGTTATTAATAACCCCGTCTCGATCTAAAAAAAGAGAATCATACATAATTTATTCAAATATCTTTTCTTCCACTAACTCACAAATAATATGACCAATTAAAATATGAGCTTCTTGGATTCTAGCTGCGCTAGATGATGGGATTTTTAGAAGAGTATGACAAAGACCATTCATTTCACCACCACTTGATCCAGATAACCCGATGGTCTTCATTCCTAATTCATTAGCTTTTTTTAATGCTTGAATAACATTAGCTGAATTACCCGATGTTGATAAAGCAAGTAAAATATCACCACTTTTTCCTGATGCTTCAATCATTCTAGAGTATGTTTTTTCAAAACCATAATCATTGGATACGGCTGTAAGATAAGAACTGTTAACATGTAAAGCCTCTGCATATAAAGGTTTCCTGTCTTTCATAAATCTCCCACTTAGTTCTGCAGCTATGTGCTGCGCATCAGCAGCACTACCACCATTACCACATAAAAGTAATTTATTATCTTTTTGAAAAGCATCAATAATCAAATTAACTATTTTATGAATAGCTGAGATTATATTAGGATCATTGGAAATATTATTAAAGTTTTCAGCAGATTGGTTGATTATATTAGTAATACTTTTTTGCATATATTATTTTTTGTAAAAATAATTTATTTTATAATAAGCATCACGAGTTTGTCTACCAATTTCCGTCCAATTATATTTGTCCTTCATTAATTCCAAACCATTCAAAGCAATGTTTTTCAGCAATTTAGGACTATCTAATGTGTTATTAATAATATCTGCTAACGATTTTACATCACCACTATTAAAAAGAAAAGCACTCTTTTTGTCTTCAATAATTTCTTTAAAAGAATCTAAGTCTGATAAAACGACAGGCTTCCCATAACTCATGCTCATCATTAAAACTCCACTTTGATATATCTTTTTATAAGGCAAAACAACAATGTCAGATGCTGAATAATAATACTCAACATCATTATAAGAGATAAATTTAATATGTAGTAAGCAATTACTTTTGATATGTAAGTCATTAATGATTTCCTGATACTTAGAAAAATCATCTTTCCAGGGTTTTCCCGCAATTAATAAAATAACTGCTGAATTTTCTTCAATAATTCTTGGCATAGCTCTCAATAAAAGATCTAAGCCCTTAACTTTCTTAATCATTCCAAAAAATAACAACACTTTACTATCTAAGCTAATACCCAGTCTTCTTCTAGATGATTCTTGATTATGTTGTGTTTTAATAAAAGGAAGGTAATTTCCATGAGGAATAATACTAATTTTAGATTTAAGTGGTTCATGAAATTTTAGTATCTCATGCTTACTAAATCTATTATGTGTCAATATAGAATCAGAAAAGAAATAAATTAATCTTGTATAAAAAGAAGAAGCGTTATTATGAGAAAAACTTCGAACATCATGAATTGTTAAAACAATTTTAGCAAAAAGTAATTTTGCTAAAATCATATTAAATAGAACTAGTATACTAAATCCAAATAAATGATAATGAAAAATATTACATGAATTTATTCTGGCATGAAAATGAGATCTAATTGAACCTATAAAATACCTTATAGCTGCTAAAATCCTGCTCTTTTTAGAAAAAATTCCTTTATAAAACTGATGGAATTCTAAATCTTTTATTTCCGGGTTGCTCGTATATATATTTGTATAAAGCCCTACTTTTATGCCATTTGCAATCAATCCTTGTGCTTGACCAAATAAATAAAAATGATGAGAGCTTCCGTGTGCCCCTAAGTGGTCTATTATTGCAACTTTTATCTTCATGAATAAAAAGATATAAATATAATATCTTTTTATGATTAATCAATAAATATTTTTTGACTAAAAATACAGATAGAAATTGCTATTTATGTATTTGTATATTTGTTTTAAATATAAAATTTAGCTAGTCATATTTATCACTAAGATATATGTTATTTAACTCAATACAGTTTCTTGTTTTCTTTCCTGTAGTTATGATCCTATATTTTATTACCCCTTTTAAAATAAGATGGATTCTATTACTTATAGCAAGTTATTATTTTTATATGTGTTGGAAGGTGGATTATATAGTGTTAATTATAATATCCACTCTTATTGATTATGTGTGTTCTAATCAAATGGCTAAACTAAAATTTAAAAAAAATAGAAAAAAATGGCTATTAATTAGCATCTTCAGCAATCTAGGGATATTATTTGGATTTAAATATTTTAATTTTTTCAGCGAGAATATTCAAACAATCTTTAATCAATATAATATTTTCTATGAAATACCCTTTTTCAATGTTTTACTTCCAGTGGGAATTTCATTTTATACCTTTCAGACATTAAGCTATTCAATCGATGTCTATAATGGTAAAACAACAGCTCAAAAGCATTTAGGTGTATTTGCTGTATATGTTTCTTTTTTCCCACAATTAGTAGCTGGGCCAATTGAAAGATCAAATCATTTATTGCCTCAGTTTTTTAAAGAGCATAAATTCTCTTATGATAGAGTTAAATCTGGATTACAAAAAATGCTATGGGGATTTTTTAAAAAAATAGTCATTGCTGATAATCTCGCAATACTAGTTGATGGAGTATATAATAATCTAGATAGCTATTCTGGAATTACATTAATTGTAGCGACCATTTTCTTTACTTTTCAAATATATTGTGATTTTTCTGGATATTCTGATATTGCTATTGGAACTGCTAGGGTAATGGGTTTTGAATTAAGAGAAAACTTTAAGAGACCTTATTTCTCAAAATCTATACAAGAATTCTGGCAAAGATGGCATATCACTTTATCTTCGTGGTTTAAAGATTATCTATATATTCCACTAGGGGGGAATAGAGTTGTAAAGTGGAAATGGTATTATAATATAATCATAACTTTTTTACTAAGTGGGCTATGGCATGGCGCTAACTGGACGTTTATTATTTGGGGAGCATTGCATGGGTCATACCTAATTTTTGCAATAACTTTTAACTATCCAAAAAAATATTTTTCTCAAAAAATAAGCAGGTATAGTACTAAAATTAATACGACCATTGATGTTATTATGACATTTCTTTTAGTAGCATTTGCTTGGATTTTCTTTAGAGCAAATAATCTTGATGATGCAATTTATGTTATTAAGAATATGTTTGCTAATTTAAATGAATTCAATAATATAGGAGCACAATTTAGAGGTCTTGGAATATATACTAATGACATAATAAAATATTTTTTCTTAATACTTTTCTTAATTGGGTACAGCACATATGAAAGAACTGATGATGTTTGGAGGAAACTACAATTAAAACCATCTTGGATTAGATGGTCGATATACTATATCATGATGTATGGAATACTGTTCTTAGCTCCACACTCTACAATTAATAACTTTATATACTTTCAATTCTAATGATATCACAAGATCTAAAAAAGTTAATAATTAGGTTAGGAATATTTAGTATACCTATTGTTTTATATGTAATAGTATTAGTGACAATTGATCCGTTTAATTATTTTTCTGACAGTAATATCATAAGTGAAAAAACAGAACACAAAACAGCAAGAAAACTAAATTCTTTATTATATAATACAATAAGTTTTAAAAATCATCCTACGCCAAATATTATTATTGGAGATTCTAGAATAAAAAGATTGCCAATTTCAGAGATTGAAAAAATAACAGGTGACAAATACTTTATACTGCACTCAAATGCTGCTAAACTAAATGAAATCATTGATCTTTTTTGGATTTCAACAAAATACTCGAAATTAGAAAATGTAATTCTTGGAGTTAATTTTAATTTGTTTAATGAGTATGCATATGCAAACAGAGTGAATGAAGTTGAGGAAATTATAAATAACCCGCTAATGTATATTTTCAACGGAAATGTTTTAGAGGTTATAATAAAGGCAATTACTCATCACTTTTCATCAATTGACATCCCAAATGTTTCTAGAAATATTATGTTAAAAAAAGCACTTAACGGTAAAAGCTTTAAAGATAAAAAAATATGGTGGGATTTTAATATAAGTACTGTTGCAAAAAATCAATATTCAAAATATAGATATCCAGAGAATCTAATTGATAGGCTAAAAGATATTGATAGGTATTGCAAAAAAAACAACATCAATCTTACATTATTAAATGTTCCTCATCATAAAGAATACAGGCAGCGAGTAATTGATTTTAAACTTACAAAAGAAGAGTCGAGATATAAAAAAGAAATAAAAAATATTGGTACTGTAATAGATTATGATTATTCTAATTCAATAACAAATTGCAGGAATTGCTTTACTGATCCAATACACACTAATGATTCTATTAACTTGTTAGTAGTTAAAGAAATATTTAAGGATTCACTAGTAATTGGCAAAAAACTATAAGGACCAGCCTTGAAAATAAGATTTATTGATAAGAAAAAAGGTTGCGAAATCTTTTTTAATCTTAGGACTAAAAAAAAACCGCGCATTATTTTTTAGAAGTAAAAAAATGCAATAGAAATACGCGTATCTAGTACCTAACTTTCTTAGAAAATACACGTGATTTTTAGTATTCTGTTGTAAGAAAAAATTTCCTCTGAGAACTTGATTTTTTTTATCTGTTACAAAAGACTTAGACAAACTCCCAACCTTGTGATACAAAACAACTTGTGGGCAAAACCACACTTTATATGAATTGTTTTGAAATACACGAAATAAAAAATCCGTATCATCAAAATAAACAAAATACTTTTCATCCATAAATCCGAGTTTATCAAAAACTTCTTTATTTATTAAAAGACAACATGTTGAAGCGTATTCAACCTGCAAGGCTTTATCGTACTGACCATAATCTTTTTCATTTATCCCCCTATGACTTGGCAGATAACCTCTTTTTTTATTAAACCAGCCACCAGCATACCAAATAATATCTTTGTTAAGATAATACATGATTTTTGGAGTAACTATACTACACTTATGCTTAGTCTGTTCGTTTAATAAATTTGCAAATAAGCCATCAGAAAACTCTATGTCATTATTTAACAAAAGAATTTGACTGCAATTATCACTTAATGCACTTTTAATTCCTAAGTTATTAGCTGCAGCTACTCCTTTATTATAATTGTTTTTTAAAACCCTAATTCTTGGGTCAAGATATTTATCTAAGATCTTTAAAGTTGAATCTGTTGAGGCATTATCTATAACGTATAAGATAAAATTACTATGACTTTGAGCAAGTAAGTCAACAAGAAATGAATTTAATACTTTTCCTGAATTATACGTTACAGAGACAACACCTATTTTCTCCATGATGAAAGGTCTAAATCCAACATTTTTTCTAATAAACGAATATCTTCAGAATATAAATCGCGCAATTTATTTTCTAATGTTACAGAAATTATTTGTGATTTTTGATTGAAGAATTTTTTATTAATAAATCTAATTATAAAATTTGGTGATAAAATGGAAATAAGTTTTCTTAAGAAACTAAATGAATACAGATTTTGAATAAAACTATTTTTTGCACTCTTAGATTTATTATAAGGAAGTGTGAAATCTATATTCTCTTGTAATTCTAAGTTTAAAAAACTTATAATATTATTAGTAAAACTCCTGTTATCTTCATTTAATTCATCATACAGCTTAACACATACATTCTCCTTGCCAAATACATCAATATATCGCTTAACTTGATTGTAGTACAACCCAAGCTCAATATATTGCTGATAAAAAAGCAGGTAGTTTTTAGAAATAGAATTATTAAGGATTTCATCCAAACTAACTTTAACATAACCTAATCTATAGTCCATAAGGTAATGAGAATAAGCACGTTCAACTGGATTTCTAAGAATAATAATAATCTTTGCCTTTTTATTGTAAGCAACAATTTTTTCAGCAACATTTTTATAAAACAAATAAGATACGCTAGCCTCGCCAAGAATTTGTTTGTCTTTTTTTTTAACAAAAAGCTTTTTATATGAATCAATATTTGAAACAACCTTTGATTTATAATATAAATCTTGGCGATTTAATTCTTCACTTGAAAAATAATTTGGCTCCTTTATACTACTCATGCAAATTTCTTCATGTTGATCAAGATATTTATACAATGATGTAGTGCCAGATTTTGGTGCTCCAACAATAAAAAAATTTACAATCATTTTTGATGCTTAATTAAAGTAATAAAGCTAGTAAGTCTTCCAAAATTAAAAAAAAGTGCAAAAAAAGATTTTATTGGAAAAATAACTAAATAAAATAAAACGCCTAATGGTGGAAATAAAAAATTCTTTTTTTTATACCCATATTTTTTCATAAAAGTATTTGAAATTAATTGAGTAATAAAAATTTCAGCATTATTTAAACCACCTTTTTTCCACTTAAAAACTTTAGTTGAATCGATTAATGATTTACTTTTATCATACTCAGTAGATGAGCCTATATTAGGAACTGAAAGCATACAATTATTAAATTCTATAGACAAAAAATCACACATTTCCCTACATAGAGTTTCAGGTGAACTAAGGAAGTCTTCAAATCTTATAATCTTTAAACGTGGATGATCTTTAAACTCATCTGTTAATTTTAAAGATGATCTCCATAAAAAAGAGGTAGTAAAGGGATGGTAATTAAAAAAAGAACGCATACTCTCAAATAAAGGAATGTTATTAGCACCAAGAAATTTTCTTTTCCATTTATTTTTCTGTGACAATAATACATCTCTATTATCACGAACCATATTTATAACCTTAGCATGTGGATACTCTTGTAAGATATCTTTAATATAAAATAGATTATTTGGAGTCTGAGTGCAGGCAATAATTTTACCATTTTTCTTGGTAATTTCACTAAGAAAAATTTCAAATATATCAAAGTAACTATAAGATAATTCTTTTGATAACAGAGATGAGGATAAGCTATTTAATTCATCATCAATAATATTATTAAAAATACCGTCTCTTTGTCTTGAAAACAATTGAGACAACACATTTACAGATAACATATAATCAAGAATATCACTTTTCCTATTGGAAAATAATTGACTGAAAAAATGAAGTTCTTTAAAGCTAAAAACTGATTTATTATTATTTAAAACTCTAGACATCATAGTTGTACCGCTCCTACTGGACCCAACAATAAAGATTTTTTTTTGCTTATTCATTTTACTTTATAATAGTAATACTATATGGTTTTAAAGTAAGTAAGTTGTTTTTTCTAAAAGTTGTTTTTTTATATTGTATAGCATCATTATCACTATTTTTTGAATATAAATTTCGTGCATAACACTCTTCAATTTTATTGAAATTATTAGAAATTAAATCTGTTTTAACTTCTTCCATTGACCAATTCACCCAACAAACACTAGATATTCCGTTATTATTACTTAATGTATATTTATATAAATTATCATTTATTTGTTCTTTTAAAACAATAGGGTTATCATCTTCAAAAAAATCACTAATCATTTTTATAGGAATAAATGTAGATTGAATATGGGTAGAATTATTTTTCATTTGAAAAATAGATCCTCCAAAATCTCTTCCAGCCAAATTATGAAAAGTCGTTAACTCAATGTTCTGTAACAGCGGATTAGTCAGTAGCTCTAAAAAATAATTAGCGACAAATAATGCTTGTAAATGTGTATTACCTGTTTTTTTTGAGTACTGTAAATTCCATTCTGTGATCCAAATAGGAAGATTTTTAAATACTATATTATAGTCATTAATCTCATCAGCATAACCATTATTAAAATATTCATGAATACGTTTTCTGTATTTTGCAAAAGAAATTGACAGATCACCTTCTTCTTCTTCCTCTATCATTTGTCCATATTGATTTTTTCCTTTTACAACCTTTGCATATGAGTGAATAATAATAGCATCATAAAAATTTAACTTAGACAGCTTAGAATTCCAAATATAATGCCTGTGCATCTTATTTTTTAAAATTGGAGCAGCAACAATAGCCGTCTTCATTTTAGGAAAAACCTCTTTAATATCTTGTGATAATTTTTTACAGCGTTTTATATAATGATCAATTGTATAGCCCTTATCATAATAGCTTTTATTTGACAATTCGCTTCCTAACTCTACGCCTATTACATTAAGATCATTCTCATGTAATTTATTTATCATTGCTATAATATTTTCATCACTTTCAGTAAGAATATTAGCAACTACAACAACGCTCGATTTAGTTAGTTTAGCGAGCAAAATAAAATCATCAATATAATTTTTCTTGTGACCTTTTCTTTTAGAGTAATTAATTAAACCTCGAGCTCTTTTTGGAAACTTCCCAGTTATTAACGAGTCAATTTCTTTAATGTTTAATCCATATGCAGATTGATTATAATGATAGAAATTACCTACCGCTCCACCTGGAAACCTTAATAGTTTAGGCGATATTTCCTTAATATTTTTTTGAAATATAGAATCTTGAATGTTAAAATACGAAAAGGTATTAGAAGTTGCAAAGCCAAAAATATCATTAGTAACTATTTGTTGTGCACTACAGAGATTAATTGAAAAAATACATATAAAAATAAAAAAATTATTAATCATCTGATCAATCCTTTATTCTCTAGCTTTTTATAAGATTCGAGATAGTTGTCACTGTTAATTTTTTGACCTCTAACCCATTCAACAAAATGATGTAACCCTTCAGAAAATGAAATTTTATTTGAAATATCAAGTGCTAAATTAATTTTTGATGTATCAGCAAAATTATGCCTTATATCTCCTAACCTAAACTTATGAGTAACCTTAATATTTATATTAGATTGATAAAACTCCTTTAACTTTTTAGCAACAATAATCACACTAGTTGCCTTTCCTGAGCCTACATTAAATATTTGATTATTTGATTTTTTACTTTGCAAAGCTTTAGCAGTAGCATCAACAACATCATCAATATATATAAAATCTCTAGACTCTAAACCATCTTCGTAAATATCAATATCATTTCCATTTAAAATTCTTGTAGAAAAAATTGATAATATTCCTGTGTATGGATTTGAAAGCGATTGACCTGGTCCGTAAACATTTTGATATCTCAATACCACAGTATCAATGTTTAAGTTTCTACCAGCAAGTCTGAGTAACTGTTCTTGGGTATGCTTAGTAATAGCATATACAGAGCTAGGGTTAATATTAGAATTTTCATCTGTGGCAACACAAATTAACTGCTTCTTACAATGTTCACATGAAAAGTTATAATTTCTATTTTCTAAATCTATTAATTTCCTTTCAGATGGATAGATAAATCCATGTTCAGGACATTTGTACTTACCTTCACCATAAACCGATCTTGAGGAGGATAAAATTATCTTTTGAATTGTGTGATGATTATTTGTTAGTACATCTAGCATAAGTGCGGTTGAACTAACGTTTACATTTGTATAATTATATATATCGTACATAGATTGACCTGTACCAGTCTCCGATGCTAAATGGATTACAGCATCCTGATCCAGAATTGCTTTTTCCCAATCTTTTTTTAAACTTACATCACCAATGATAAAATTAGAAAATTCTTTCAGCTCATTATATTTATCTCTATTAGAGTGTATTTTATTAGATAAATTATCTAAAATAGTAATATCAAAACCTTTCATAAATAAAGATTTAGCAAGCTTAGAGCCGATAAATCCTGCTCCTCCAGTTATTAAGATTTTTTTCATATAATACTTCTACTGTTAGATGTAAATTTAAGAAAGAAATGATAAAACCCTGAAATTATAAAAATGAAAAAGAAAGGTCTTAAGAAAAGAGGTTCTGACATAACAGAAATAAAAACAATAAAAAAGAACAACAACCTATGTTCACTTATTATCTTTTGTCTTAAAAACATAAAAACAAATAAAAGGGCAGTTGGAAAGCCCATCGCGGCTAATAAAAATGTTAATGAGTTAGCGCTTCCAGCACTAGTTCCAGCGCCTTTCAAAGAAACACCAAGAGTTTCGTTTATAAGCTCTAAACTTTCACTGTCAATATAAAACTCATATCTCAACTTCTGAAACTGATCAAGATCAAGACCAACTCCAGTTAATGGATGTGCCACTGCAATAAAAAGAGGTTGAGTAAAGTCAAATAATCTTTTTTGAAAAGAAAAAACTCGATTACCTTTTAGTTTCTCTTCAATATTTACTGAAAAAACAAAATAAATAGGAATAAATGACAAAAATATTATTGGAAGTAACAATTTGTTTTCGTTAAATCTTTGAAGAAACAAATAAGCAAGTTGAGCAATTAAAATTATAATTCCAGTTGTAGAATATGTACCTAAAATCACAAAACCTGTTATTAACAACCATCTATTTTTCTTATAAATAAAAGCTTGAAGAAAAAAGAAAAGGTTTAGAAAGACTTGCAATACTCCAGGCTCCCAAAACAAACCTTGGTTACGACAAAATTCGAATCCAAATAGATTCATTACCGATAATGTAATATCATCAGATGCATAATAAAAAAGATAATTATATGTTTTGCATGTATAATACTCAGAATTGATTTCAAACAACTGATCATAAACAAAAAAGTAAGCAATAAAATTTATTAAAGAATGAATACATATTAACTTTAAAATAAAATTTAAACGTAATAGAAAAATATGGTTACCTCTATTGTTTTTAAAATGCACATAAAATAAAACAGAACTTACAACAACAGTAAAATAATATAAATACTTATCTAAAGACTGTTCAGAATTTGCAAATAAAAAATTGATTACAAAAAGAGACAAAACAGATATTGAAGTGAAAATGATAGAACTTAAAAGCTGGCGTTTTATTTTAAATGAATTCATTATAACTACACCAAAAAGAATTGTTAACATAGTGTAATACATAGCATTTCTATTAAATACAAATAACAAACCTCCGCCAGTAAAAACAAGCAAAAGGACAAGTAAGTTGTCTGTAAATTTCTCTTTTAATGTATATATCATAAATTACTCCAAAACATATTTCTATTTAATAATTTTTCTAAACTCAAAACATCTTCCATAAAATATTTTTTATACAACTCTATTTTTATTTGCTGAGTTAAAGGCATAAAATCATGATTTATCTTATTAAAGTTTTTTATCTTATTTCTGATTCTTTGACGTGTAATAGAAGAAAAACAAAATTTAAGAGCTTGTCTCCAAAAACCATTCTTCATCATTATTTTTTGTAAAAAGGAAAATCTTGGTTTACCACTTTTATTGCTATGTAAATCTAAATCTAGATTAGACAAATCAATATCAAGAAAATCAGCAATTCTTATTCTTGTTAATTCTAAACCATTAGCAATTTCTGATTCAAAATTAATAATTAAGAAATTATCTAAAGAATAATACTTTAAATAATCACTAAGCATTCTATGATAATCACCTTGAGCTAAATATGAAAATCTAAGTTCAGATAGAATATCATCTTCTTGTCTTGAGATGTCAATTCTACTTTTTTCACAAATAAGAGCATCCATAAAATCTTTATTTTCATAACCATCTCTTTTGGAGTGCAAATAATGTGAGTATGCCCTATCAACTGGATTTCTTAATATTACAATAAATTTCATATCAGGCCCTAAATTTTCGTAAATCCTTTGAGCACAGTTAGGAGTGTACAAATAAGTTGGGGTGAAGTCTATAACAGCTTTATAATTAATCGTAGTATTATAATATGTATTCTCATACCAGTCTAAACCTTTTTTAAAATTCTTTGTAATATTAAAAAAGTGAGGCTCCTTAAATGATGGAGCATATATCTCGTCATGATTTTTCAGAATATTGTATAGTGTTGTAGTTGCAGATTTTGAAGCGCCTAGAACCATAAAATTAGGAAGACTCATTTCAACCAAATTTTTAGGTCTCTGTCAATAATATTTGACAGCTTTTTAATATCTTCTTTGTACAAATTCTGTAAAGAAATTTTTGTAGTATCTTTCATTTTAACAACTGGTGAAGAAAATACCTTTACTAAAAGGTTTCTTAATATTTTTTTAAAAGATTGAAATGGTAATATAAAACGTATTAATTTATTTAATAAATTCTTTTTAAGAAAAAGCTTTTTTAAGAAAGAATTTTTCCATTGCCAACCTCCAACCATATATTTCTCATTAATATTTATTACACACTCTGAAATATTAAGAAAAGAAAAAATCTTAGATAATTCTTTTTGAGTATCAGCAATAAAATCATCATAAATAACAATATGTATGTTTTCTCCAAAATTTGCTTTAAATTTTTTGACCATATTATAGTACATGCCTATATTAATATACCTGCTAGCTGGAGTGAAGTTTGTATTTATAAAATATCTATTCTCACATTCCTTAATAGCTTCCTCAAAATCTAAGTTTTCCATAATATTATATCTTTTAACATGTTGATATCCAGAGAAAGCTCTTTCAATAGGGTTTCTTAGCATTATAATAATCTTAACATTATCATTAAGATATTTATTAATATTCTTTATAGAAATGTCAGGGAACTGCAAATACATTGCACTAGACTCTCCTCTATACTTATAGTTTTCTGAATTCTTGAAAAGAGCAATGTAATCATCATATTTAGAGATTCCTTTAGCTATTCTATTAGTTCCGATTTCATTATTAATAAAGAAATGGGGTTCTTTATGCTCAGACATAAAGATATCAGAATGTTGTTTTAAATAATTATGCAGAGAGGTTGTTCCGCTTTTAGCTGCGCCGACAATTAAAAGATTAGGCGTGATCATAGTCTATTATTTTTTTGAAATGGAATATAGAAAGTATAAAAACCAAATTCTCTTTTAACAAAATAAACCAATAATAAATTAAAAACAACAATACTAACCATTGTTGCTATTGCTGAACCATTTATGCCATAGATAGGTATCAATGAAAAATTTAATATAATATTAATAATTGAACCAATAATCGCGACATTCATAAATATAACTTGACGACCACACATCTGCAATAAATTTCCAGCTGCACCAGAAAAAGAAACTACAACCCTTCCAAAAGAAAGAACTATAAATGCAAAAACACCAACCTTAAATTCCTCACCAAATAAACCCATCAAAAAATCTGAGCATAACATAAAAATAACAACCAAAGGAAGTGTTGTCCAAAAAATTAATTTAGTTGACTGTTGAGTAACTTTTTCTAACGCCTTAATATCATTTTTTTTATATAATTCAGCAAACTTTGGGGAAGCTATACTTTTAACAGCCATAAGACCAATTGTAGCAAACATTGAAAGTTTAAATGCCGTATGATAAACTCCAATTTGAGCCGAATTGCTAGAGAGGCCAGCAACAACATCTGGACTATCAAGAATTCCTAGCATAAGTTTATCTGTCCATGACATTATAAAATGAACTGCTTGAGCTAACATTAAAGGAAGCGAAACACTTAAAATACTTTTAAAACTTTCAGAAGTATTATCATATTTATTAGTAATCTTAAAATGCTTTCTAAAAAAATATGTGAAAACAAAAATTGATAAAATAGCAACTGTAGTAAGACTAATTAAATAAGAATATAGTGGAACATTAGGGTCTCTTGTAAATAGAGTTAATATTAAAATAGCAATTAGAGAAAATAATGCTTGCGACATCCAAAAGAAAAAAGAATAACCTCCAATTTGTTTTAAACCTCTCATGTTTTGATAATGAAAAATAAAAATTGCCATTGGTAAAATAAAAAAAGATGTAATTCTTATATGATATGGGTTGGCTGTTATAAATAGAGCAATATAATCAGATCCAAAATACATTATCAAAGAGCTTATTATTGACATGACTAGTATTAAAACAATAGAACGAGACCTGAATAAAGTAATACTCTTATCTTTTTTTTCAGCTGCATATGAAGCTATATATTTAATTGAAGCTGTATCTAAGCCTAGTTTAGATATTAAGGTAAATATCTTAAGAACAACAATAGCTAACACGTAATCTCCTAAGCCATTCGCTCCAAAAAAATATGCAATTACAAAAGTTAATAAAAAACCCATTATTTGTCCACCTATTCTAAACAAGAAAGCCAAACCACCTTTATTAAAAAGTTCTAAAAAATCCTTATCATTAAAATTTTTAGAAATACTTTTATTAATATGTTTAATACTCTTATCTATCATGAAAGTCTTTTTTCAACTAAAAACCATGGATTTAATAAGTCCTGCTTGTTATAAGTAATCTCTTCACTAGAGTTATATTCTAATATCTTATACCCTGCCATATTTGCTATTGCGTGTCCAGCCGCGGTATCCCATTCCATAGTTGGAGCATATCTAGGATAAGAATCTGCCTTTCCTTCTGCCATCATACATATTTTTAATGATGATCCTATTGCTAATACTTCTACAGAATTATGTTGCTTTTGTTTTAATTTAAAATACTCCTCAGTTTCTTTTGACATGTGGGATCTTGAACCAACAATTACATAGTTTTTTCTACTAGAAAATAATGGTAGTTTTTGTGATATTTGTAATAATTCATTAATATCTTTAAGATAATGATCTATATTTAATTTAAAAGCTCCTAATTCTTGTAATCCAAAATATAAATCATTAGTACAAGGAACATATATAACTCCCATTATCGGCTTATTATTTTTTATCAAAGCAATATTAACTGTAAATTCACCATTCCTTTTAACGAATTCTTTAGTGCCATCTAAAGGATCTATAATCCATAGATATTCCCAATATTTTCTTTCTTCATAAGTTATACTTTTACCTTCTTCACTTAAGTAAGGTATTCGTGTATTTTTTAAAGCTAATTCAATTATACTATTTGATTTCTTATCAGCTAATGTTAAAGGGGAATCATCTTTTTTATTATCGACAATAAAATCTGTAGAGTAAATATTCATGATCTCTTTTCCAGCTTTAATTGACGCATTAATTGATAATAAAAGAAGATGCTTTAAATTCATGAATGAAACTCTTGATGAATGGCTAGGGCCTTTGATGTTCCAATACGAGATACTCCAAGAGCAATCATTTTCATACACATAGTTAAATCAGAAACTCCACCTGATGCTTTAATTGGCATATCACCACAAAAAGATTTTATTGTTTTTAAATCAATAATTGTTGCACCAAAACCACCATAATATCCTGTAGATGTTTTAATAAAAACTTTTGAAATATTATCAAAAAAATTATACGAGATAATATCAGAGATTCTTTTTGTAATTAATTTAATTTCTTTTTTAGATAAAGCTCCAGTCTCTATAATCCATTTAACAATAAGTTTATTACTTAATGCAAGTTGAGTACACTTAAAAATAGTTTCATCAAATACTTCGTAATTACCTCTTTTAAAAGTATTATAATCACATACGAAATCTAGCTCTTTAACACCATTTTTAATTGCAACTTTAGCTTCTTTAAGCTTAATATTTACATTATTAATTCCAAGCGGGAAATCCACAACGGTACCTATATTAATCTTAGATTTTCTTTGGTCCTTTATCTGTTTAGCTAAAGAAACAAAAATCGGCCTAATCATTATGCATTTAAATTCATAATCAATAGCCTCATTAATAATAGCAGTTACTAATATTTCAAGCTCTAAATTAGACACTCCTAACTCACTTGAAGTCTTTAAAAAAGTAGAGTCAAGATAGTCGGATATATTTACTTGTTTATCAGGCATTATTTTCAAAGTATACAAATCTAGTTAAATATTCAGTTTAACAATCTTTTAAAATTAACAAATTTTCCGTTATTTGCATAAATATGAATGATAGTCATAATAATATATTTCCTGTTTTTGATAATATTTTATCTAAGGAAAACAAAGAAAAAAAACTTAATCAAAAAGCTAAAGTCATTTGGATGACAGGTTTATCTGGATCTGGAAAGACGACTATTGCTATTGAAGTTGAAAAAAGGTTATATGAAAAAGGTTATCTAGTTCAAATTCTGGATGGTGATAACATTAGAGTTGGAATTAGTAGCAACCTATCATTCTCAAACAAAGATAGATTAGAGAATATCAGAAGAATTTCAGAGGTGTCAAAGCTCTTTATTAATTGTGGAATTATCACTATTAACTGCTTTGTTAGTCCTTCAAATATAATTCGACAACAAGCTGAAAAAATCATTGGAATTGAAAATTTTATTGGAGTTTTTATTAATTCCAATTTAGAGACTTGTGAAAAAAGAGATACAAAAGGCTTATATAAAAAAGCAAGAAAAGGTGAGATTGATAACTTTACAGGAATATCTTCAGAATTTGAAACTCCAGATGAATCCTATATTAATATCAATACAAGTAACTTATCTATTGAGAAGTCAGTTAATAAATTAATGGAAGCGATAATTCCAAAAATTCAATTTAAATAAAATGCAATCTTACAATCTTACACATCTTGAAGAATTAGAATCTGAAGCAATATTTATTTTAAGAGAAGTAGCTTCGCAATTTGAAAAACCAGTTATGCTTTTTTCTGGTGGAAAAGACTCAATTATCATGTTCCATCTTGCACGCAAAGCATTTTATCCAGCTAAAATCCCATTTCCATTAATGCATATTGACACAGGTCACAATTTTCCTGAAACAATATCTTTTAGAGATAGTTTAATTAAAAAAACTGGCGAAACCATAATTGTAAAATATGTACAAGATTCAATAGATAAAGGGATGGCAATTGAAGAAAAAGGAATTAATGCCTCTAGAAATGGTTTACAAACTATAACTCTACTTGAAAGTCTCGAAGATGGAAAATATGATTGTGCTCTTGGTGGTGCCAGAAGAGATGAAGAAAAAGCAAGAGCTAAAGAAAGATTTTTTTCACACAGAGATGAATTTGGGCAGTGGGATCCGAAAAATCAGAGACCAGAATTATGGAATCTATTTAATGGTAAAAAAAATAATGGTGAGCATTTTAGAGTTTTTCCAATATCAAATTGGACAGAAATGGATGTTTGGCAGTACATTCTTCATGAAAAAATAGAATTACCCTCATTATATTTTGCTCATATCAGAGAGGTCGTTAAAAGAGATGGGGTACTACTTTCTAAGTGTAAATATATACAGTTAAAAGAAAATGAATCATGGGAGAAAAAAACTGTAAGATGTAGAACGATTGGAGATATGACTTGTACTGGAGTTTCCGAATCTAATTCATCCTCTCTAGAGGAAATTATCTCTGAAGTTGCAGTAACAAGAGTAACCGAAAGAGGTGGAAGAGCAGATGACAAAAGATCAGAAGCAGCTATGGAAGACAGAAAAAAAGAAGGATATTTTTAAAAAAAAACAATGAGTAAAAAAAGAGGATATTTAGATATGGAGTTACTTCGCTTCACAACTGCTGGCAGTGTTGATGATGGGAAAAGTACTTTAATTGGCAGATTGCTATATGATAGTAAAGCAATATTTGAAGATCAACTAGAGATCCTTGAAGAAACAAGTAAACAAAGAGGCGAGACAGAAATAAATCTTGCTCTTTTAACAGATGGATTAAGATCAGAAAGAGAACAAGGTATTACAATTGATGTAGCTTATAGATATTTTGCTACGCCTAAAAGAAAATTTATAATTGCTGATACTCCTGGACATATCCAATACACAAGAAATATGGTTACAGGAGCATCTACTGCAAATCTTGCTATATTATTAATTGATGTAAGACATGGGGTAATTGAGCAAACAAAACGCCATGCTTTTATCGCCTCATTATTACAAATTCCACATGTTGCTGTATGTATTAATAAAATGGATCTTGTTGATTATAGCAAAGAAAAATTTAATAACATTAAATCTGAATTTGAGGTATTTGCTTCAAAACTTGAAATAAAAGATGTTCACTTTATTCCAATAAGCGCATTAAATGGAGATAATGTTGTTGATAGATCAAATAGCATGTCATGGTATGAAGGGTCAACCCTGATGCATCTTCTTGAGAATGTCCATATTGGGAGTGATCAAAACCATATAGATTGTAGATTCCCGGTGCAATATGTGATTAGACCACAATCAAAAGAATTCCCGGATTACAGAGGATATGCCGGAAGAGTTGAGGGGGGAGTTTTTAAAGCTGGAGATAGTATAAAAGTACTGCCATCTGGTTTAAATACTAAAATCAAATCTATTGATACTTATAAAGAAGAGATTAATGAAGCATTTGCTCCTATGTCAGTTTGCATTACTTTAGAAGACAATATTGATATTAGCAGAGGGGACATGCTAGTTAGAGAGAATAATCAACCTAATTTTTCACAAGAAATAGATGTAATGATATGTTGGATGCATGCAAAACCTCTTTTATTAAAAGGGAAATATACAATTCGTCACACTAGTCAAACAGCAAGATGCATAATAAAAGATATAAAATACAAAATAGATATTAATACACTTCACAGAATTGAAGAAGCAAAAAATATCGGTTTAAATGATATAGGAAGGATAGCATTAAAAACAACAAAACCATTGTTTTTTGATAAATATAACCGAAATAGAAATACTGGAAGTATCATTATAATCGATGAAGCTACAAATGAAACAGTAGGAGCAGGTATGATTATTTAATTTAGTGTAAAGTTTATAGGTATTGTAAACATTACTCTAACAGATTTTCCTCTTTGTTTTCCAGGCTTATATTTTGGCAGCATTGAAACAACTCTTAAAGCTTCAGCATCTAAGTTTTTATCAACTCCACGAACAATCTTAACATTTGTTACTTTTCCTTGCTTATCCACAATAAAACTTACATAAACTTTACCAGTTATATTATATTCTTTTGCAATTGCAGGATACTTAACATTTTTCTGAATAAACTTCATTAAACCTAAATCGCCACCTGGAAATTCTGGCATATTTTCTACTACCATAAAAAACTCCTCGTCATCTTCCTCTACTTCAACAATCTCATCTTCATCAGTTTCAGTTTCTTCAATTTCTAATTCTTTTTCAATCTCGACCTCATCTTCAACAATTTCAATAATTTCTGGTGGTGGTGGTGGTGGTGGTGGTGGTTTAACTTCTTGACGAGTTATAGGAATTATTTCTTCCTCCATATCATCAAGATTTAAATCCCCTAAATTATAATTTGATTTATCGTAGCTCTTCCATTCGAAAGCAATTAAAACTACTATCAACGTAATAGTTAATCCAATCTGAAAAAACATTGCTTTCTTATTCTCTAGACTAATTTTTGGGTTTTTCTTTGATATCATATTTAATTTTAACTTACAAGAGACTGATAATCTTCTGCACTTAAAAGACTTTCAAGTTCTAACATATCACTAATAGAGATCTTAATTATCCAACCTTCCCCAAAAGGATCGCTATTCATCAATTCTGGGTTATCCTCTAATTTATTATTAAACTCTATGACCTCACCGTTAATAGGCATAAATAGATCAGATACAGTCTTCACAGCTTCAACTGAACCAAACACTTCTTCTTTTTCTAACTCCTCACCTTCTGTATCAACGTCAACATATACAATATCTCCAAGTTCACTTTGAGCAAATGATGTTATACCTACATAAGCAGTATTTCCTTCAACTCTTAGCCATTCATGGTCTTTAGTATATTTTAATTCAACTGGAAAATTCATAATTTAAATATTTTTTCAAAAATACAATTTTTTCTATCCTAACAAAATTATCCAGCCAATGTAAATCTCAAACTAAATCCAGCATTAGTTATCGAGCCAGGAAATGTAGTTGAGATAAATGGATTAGTAATTACTTTATCATAAAAAGCTTTAATGTTTAAGCGCTGATTTAACACATAATCAGCAGAGAACTTTATACTAATAATTTGCTGACCCATTGTAATTTGCTCAACATCTTCAATTACTTTTCTAATAATTGTTTTATTATTTCTAATATTTAAATCTAATTTCAGATCTAAATCTGATGACATTTTCTTACCTCTTCCACCAGAAATAAATCTAAACTCGACATCTTTTAGTCTAAAACCAGTTCCAATAACATAGTCTTTAGTATTTGTTTCTGTTAATTGATTATTTGAAAGAGAAAGAGAAAGCATTCTACTACTTTTTATTTCAATCTTGGTTATTAAACTATTTTTCCAAAGCATATCAAGTTTAAACAATGGACTAAACTGTTCGTTTATTGACACTTGGGAAATCTGTTTTTGAACGTGATAACTCATATTATTCATATTAATCTCATCTCCATTAATATAATCCAGATTGGTAATATATGAACTGACACTATAAGTGCTTCTATAAGAATGAGCTAAACTAAAAGTTTTAAAATACTTTTTAATAGATTTTATTTTAACCAAACCATCATAAGTAATACGCCAATTAGGAAGGGGTATTACTGGCATTTGATTTAATGATGCATTAAGAGAAGATTTACCTCCATAAGCAGCTAAAAAAGCTGGAATCATTACTTCTTGAGATGTAGAGCCATAACCTCCAGTTAACATTGTATCTCCATTACTAATTGAATATTCTACAGGAAAACCTGTAACTGGACTTATTGAACCATTAAAATTAGGATTTTCAGAGGCCAGTCTATTTGCAATATCTGCGCGATAGCCACGGAATTTAGCAAAAGTTGATGATGAATAATCATCATTATTACTTGTAAATGCAGTAGGTAAAGAAATAAATGATATACTGTAGCTACCAGACTCTGTAGGACTAAAAGAGTTAAAACCATTATTAATATTATCCCATCTAAAATACTCTTGATTGTTAGATGATGTAATCTTACTTGCATTAAGTTCAATTCTAAATTGTTTGATAGGCTCAATAGTGCTTCTTAATGTTAAATTGGTACTTGTATTTTGTTTGTATAATGTATTTAGAGATGTGTCTTGAGTTATCCAACCGCTAGATCCAGCAATATTTCTAATATCTTTTTGACTTCCTAATACAAAGGGAATTGTTGGAGCCATACTGGACCATTCTTGACCTAAAAAATTAGGATCAGGCAGATAACCTGGCAATAAAGTACCTCTGTTTTGACTAAAGCTAAATGATAAATTTTTAACCCCTAAAGCAAAACGTGTAAGATGTTTAAAGAATTCAAATTTATCTTCTTTTGCTGGATCTTCTTCTTTTGTATTTTTTCTAGTTGGTCTTCCTCTTGTATTCTTACCCTTATTAAGCCTCTTAAAATATGGAACCTTGTTGTATAAGGTAGTTAAATTTATTTGCCCATTATATTGTCTTGATTGAGAATTTTGGATAGTATTTCCTAAATAATCTAATGCCAATGGAGCTGCTTGCCAATTATAATTTCCATTATATCGAGTTGTTAAAGACATAAAATTTAAAAGTGGTATTTTATTTAATGGAAACTGATAATTAACACTCATTGTTTGATTGTAAGAAGTTGGTCTACCAGAGTTCCAGAAATTATTCCAGATTGTATCCATCTTTTGCCTGTAAAGAGGGTCAGACTTATCTATTCTTCCATAAGGCTCATCAATATTTGCTTTACTATTAACAGCAAAATCTAATTTTAATGTTCGTGTAATATCATACTTAAACTCATACATTTTATTCCATTTAAAAAACTTATTATAAGTTGGTGAAATAATCATATTAGCGTTATTAAGATTTCTTAATTTAACCTCATTATAATTCCTATCAATATCAGATCGATATGAAAATGATTTAGGCATATTATTAAAGTTAAAATCTTTAATAAAACGCATATATGGTGAGCGACCTAAATTAAACTTTGAAAATGGCTTAATATTTTTTGGCTGAGTATTGTAGTTATAAGTAATTGAACCTCTATAGTTAACTGTTCTATTAAATTCTGTGTTAATATTTCTAATAAACGTTTCGTTCTTTGAATAAGAAACGGTAAAGTTTTCTATATCATATATTCTATTTTTCTTTTGCTCTTCACCTTTTTTAATAGTCTTTGTTTTACGAACA
>CAYNGO010000013.1:0-30470 GCA_964397025.1 uncultured Weeksellaceae bacterium | reverse complement strand
ATTTTTTTTTATTTTATATTTTATTTTTTTTCTATAAACTATTCATTTTCAATGCTTTAGATTATTTACTTTCTTTTTCAATTTCAATTGATTTTTTAAAATTACTAATTGTTAAATAATACAATTTCCTTATACTTATTAACAATTTTACTTAAGTCTCATCTAGTGATTTTTTTTTAATTCTAACATTTTATCTATATTAGTCCTGAAATAAATTATTAATAAAAAAAAATATTATGGCATTTACACACAACAACACAAAAGGAACAGAATATCACTTAAACTGTAAAGATGTAACTTTAAAGTCAACAGGTAGAGTTCAAAGAATCTATTATTTCTCAAAAGATTCAAGAGATACTGCTTGTGACAAGCCAGATGGTTATAATGTAAAAGAAAACTCAAGAACAGGATTACCTTTCTTAACTAAGAAATAAATTCTTAAATATCTCAATAAAAAAAAGCTCTATTTATAGAGCTTTTTTTTTATATAATTTTTTAAAACTATTCTAGTCTCTTAGCATTGCTACATAATATAATAAATATGCTGCTGAAGCTAATGCTGCTACTACATATGTACTTGCTGCCCATTTTAATGCATCTTCAGCATATTTAATTTCTTGTTGATTTGATATATTTGAGGTTTTAAGCCATACTAAAGCCCGTCTGCTAGCATCAAATTCAACTGGCAAAGTAATTAGAGTAAATGCAGTCACAACAGCCTGAAGTATTACAAAAACAAGTATTATAGTTGTAAATGGGAATATTTTTAAAACCCCAGCGCCTATAAAACCTAATATCATTATCGCAGTCATTATTTTATTACTGAAATTGACCATAGGTACCATTTGAGATCTCATTTGTAACCATTGATATGCTTTTGCATGCTGAACAGCATGACCACACTCATGGGCAGCAACTGCAGCTGCAGATACGTGTTTGCCACTATATACATCAGAACTTAGATTTATAGTTCTGTCTTGAGGATTGTAATGATCAGTTAATTTGCCAGCAACGGAAATTATTTTAACATTATCTATTTGATGGTATTCTAACATTTTTAATGCAATATCTCTTCCGCTAAGACCAGATGTTGTAGGAATTTTACTATACTTTTTAAATTTACTTTTTAATCTACTACTGACAATTCCTCCAATAATCATAAAAAGTATCATTATAATCCAAATCATATATTTTGTTTTTTAAATTATATCAAAATTACTAAAAATGTTATTTTAACTAACCACTTTATTATATTAGTTTTGTTGTAAAATCACTTTAATGAATACACCTTTAATATTAATTACAAATGATGATGGAATTAATTCTCCTGGTCTTCGTTATTTAATTAAAATAATGAACACCTTAGGAAAGGTTGTTGTAATTGCTCCAGATAAACATCAATCAGCACAAAGTCATGCTATAACTATTGATCATCCTATAAGATGTGATAGAGTGATTATTGATGATGGAAAACAATTAGAGTTTAAGTGTACTGGTACTCCGGTTGATTGTATAAAATTAGGACTTTCTAAAATATTAGATCGAAAACCCGATATTTGTATCTCAGGAATTAATCATGGATCAAATTCATCTACTAATGTTATCTATTCAGGAACTGTTTCTGCTGCTATGGAAGCTTATCTAAATGGTATTACTTCAATCGCTTTCTCTTTGCTAGATCATTCAATAAATGCAAATTTTTCACATACTGATAAATTTATTTTAAGTATTACTAAAAAAATATTATCTTATAATAGTAAATTATGTTTAAATGTTAATTTCCCTAAAATATTAAATGATCAACCTTTAAAAGGTATTAAGGTTTGTCATCAAGCTGAAGGAAGATGGATTGAAGAATTTGATGAAAGATTTGATCCTAAAGGTGATAGATATTTTTGGTTAACTGGCAAATTTGTTAATAATGATAAATCAGAAAATTCTGATCAAAATCTTCTTGATAATAATTTTGTTACTGTAGTTCCTGTGAAGTATAATTTAACTGATGAAGAACTTATAGAACCAATAAATAAATTGTTAAATGAATAATCAAACTTTAACTGGTTTTTTAGTAGGACTAATTTCCCCTTTTGTTGCTTTTTCAGTATATGTTCTATTTTTTCTAGATCTTGATTTGTTTGATACTCTTAATAAAGTTGTAGAAGCAAATAAATTACCACATATTATTAGTTTAAGTTTATTAATTAATTTATTGATCTTTTTTATGAAGATTAAAACAAATAGAGATCATGCTGCTAGAGGAGTGTTAGGATCAACAATTTTATATGGATTTTTAATAGTTATTTTAAAGTTTATATAAATGAAAATTTATATTATAACTGGAGAGAAATCTGGGGATCAACATGCTGCACAAATTGTTCGTCATTTAAGACTAAAGGATAATAATATTATTATTCGAGCCTGGGGAGGAGATAAGTTAAAATCTGAAAAAATTCAACTTGTTAAGCATATTAATGAGCTTTCATATATGGGGTTTTGGGAGGTTTTTTTAAATTTATTTAAAATTATAAATAATATCAAATTTTGTAAGAATGATATTATTGACTTCTCACCAGATTTATTAATTCTAGTTGATTATCCAGGATTTAATTTAAAGATTGCAGAGTTTGCGCATAAAAATAATTTAAAGACTTATTATTATATTTCTCCCAAGACATGGGCTTGGAAATCTAATAGAATAAAAATCTTGAAAAAATATGTAAATAGAATGTTTGTTATATTCCCATTTGAAAAGGATTTTTATGCTAATTATGGTTATAATGTTGAGTACTATGGAAATCCAATTTATGATCAGATAATAAATGGAAAATACAATTTAGAATTAGAAAATAAAAAACCAGTTATTTCTTTATTTCCTGGAAGCAGAAAACAAGAAATTAATAAGATGTTACCCGTTATGTTAGAAATAATAAAATTTTACCCAGATTATCAATTTATAATTTCTGCAACTAATTCTTTCACTACTAATTATTATGCTTCATTTACTAATGGATACAATGTAGATATTGTATTTGAGTCGCCTTATGATTTATTATCTGTTTCAAGTGCAGCATTAGTTACTTCTGGAACAGCTACTCTTGAGACTGCATTAATGAAAGTCCCCCAAATTGTATGCTATAAAACCTCACTATTATCTTTTATGATTGCAAAGATCTTTATCAAAATTAAATATATATCATTAGTTAATATATTATTAAATAAAAATGTTGTTGATGAGTTAATACAGTTTGATTTTAATATTACAAATCTTAAAAATAGTCTGGATAAAATTTTAGATAAAAATTATTCTTTAAATCTTATTTCTAATTATAAAGAAATTATATTATTACTTAAATCTAATGGTGTCGCAAAAAAAATATCTTCAGAGATTTTAGAATCTATGAACTCATAACTTTATCTGTAATTTTAATAATATCTTCCTCTATATTTTTTGCATTTATCTCTATTTTCTCTCCAGCTTCAATTATTTTTTTAACAAATTCCTTATCTTTATAATCTAGACAATTAATTTTTACATTTAAAAAAGCTCCTCTTACTGCTGTTCTTGCACATAAGGCTGCAACGCAAGAATCTGTAATTGAATTTGGATTGCCAATTTCTGCCATTTTTTTAACAATATCCATTGATGCCAATGCAATCTCCATAACCTTAAATGGTGTTTCTATAGCATTTTTTGTTGATTCTTGAATTGCTACCTCCCTTTTCTGCATGTCAGTTTTATTGTCTTTTGGTAATTTAAAGGCTTCCATAATTTGGTTAAAAGCTATAGTATCTTCATCTACTAAATTGAGAAGTTGATCTTGAAAATTCAATCCTTTTTCAGCATAATCAGAAAACTCTTCCCATCTGTTATCCCATCCTCTTTTATTTGCTGATAGATTTGCTACCATAGTTGCTAAAGACGCTCCAATTGCCCCGCAATATGCCGCTATTGAACCACCTCCAGGAGCTGGGCTTTCACTTGATGTTTCGTTTGCGAAATCTATTAGACTCATATCAATGAGATTTGATTCTTTTTTATTTTCAATCATATACTCAATGATTCTCTCATTTGGATTAAATAAAGATAATTCATCTAATCCTAGACTTTTAATTGCAATTTTAATAATTTCTTTTTCTGCAATTCCTTTTGATCTTTTCTGCTTTTGTAAAAAATATTTACCAGCATCAATAAGAACCTTTTTTGGTACTAAACCAATTAATTCTGAACCAGTAACTCTAAGTCCTCTATTAGTTGCCATTTCGCATGTTTTATCAAATACTTTATGTAATGGAGAGAGATTAATATCTGTAAGGTTATAGGATATTTGAGCTACACCATATTCTTTTATGTACCATCCAATGCCCTTTACAGATTTAAATAATCCAGGAGTTCTCATTGGATTTCCTTTATTATCAGTAATTATTTTACCATTTATTTTATTACCTTCTCTTTTGATTCTACCGGCCTCACGAATATCAAAAGCAACAGAATTTGCTTTTCTTGTAGATGTTGTGTTAAGATTAATATTATAAGCAACTAGAAAATCTCTTGCTGAGATTGCTGTTGCACCAGATTTTGCTATACTAGAATTAAACTCTGAAGGTCCATAATCAGGTGTCCAGTTTTTATCAATTAATTTCTTTTTTAATCCTTCGTATTCTCCTGATCTACAGTTTGCCAAATTATTTCTGTCTTTTTTTAGTGCAGCATTTTCGTAACAATAAACTGGAATTTTAAGATTTTCACCAACTTTTTTAGCTAAAATATGTGCCCATTTCACAACTTCATCCATAGAGATATTTGAAATTGGTACTAATGGACAGACATCAGTAGCTCCCATTCTTGGATGTTCACCTTTATGTTTACTCATGTCTATTAATTCTTGAGATTTTTGAATTAATAAAAAAGCAGCTTCAATTACATTTTCAGGTTCTCCAACAAAAGTAATTACTGTTCTATTAGTTGCTTTTCCTGGATCAACATTTAATAATTTAACACCAGAAATAGTTTCTACAATATTAGCAATAGCATTAATTTTATCAATATCTGAACCTTCTGAAATATTAGGAACACATTCTATAAGTTGTTTCATAAATTTATATTGTTAGTTAAGCAAAGATAGTATTCTATTTATTTTTTATCAATTGAAAAAACATACTTTTGTATATATGTCATTAACAAATAATATTAATCTAAAAAATGGTCTAGAGCTACCTCTTATGGAGGCATTTTTAACTGTACAGGGAGAAGGTTATTTTGCTGGCCAGCCTTCCTATTTTTTAAGAGTAGGTGGCTGTGATGTTGGTTGTCATTGGTGCGATGTTAAGGAAAGTTGGGACCCTAATTTACATCCACTAACTAAAGTTGATGATATTATTAAAGAAATTGAAAAGATCTCTGTTAATATTGTTGTTATTACTGGAGGGGAACCACTAATGTGGAATTTAGATTATTTATGTCAAAAATTAAGATCTTTGAATATTAAAGTTCATCTAGAATCTTCTGGTGCTTATCCATTATCTGGTATTTTTGATTGGATATGTTTATCTCCTAAGAAATCTCAGCCTCCACTTGAAAAAATTAAAATAATTGCTAATGAGCTAAAGGTGATTATTTCCAATAATAATGATTTCAAATGGGCTTTATTACAACAAAAAGATATTAATGCAGATTGTAAATTGTATTTGCAACCAGAATGGAGTAAAAGAGAGTTTATTTTGCCTAAAATTATTGATTTTGTAACCTTAAATCCACAATGGATTATCTCCCTACAAACTCATAAATACATGAATATTCCTTAAATGAGATATCTAATAACTTTATTACTTATTCTTTGTTTTAATCATGCTTTTTCACAAAATCGTGATTACAAAAAATTTGATAAAGCAGTAAAACTATTTAATAATAAAGATTTTACTAAATCTAAAGATTTATTAGTTAAAATAATTGAAAAAGATGATAATTGGTCAAGACCACATCTCTTATTATCTTCAATTTTTTTAGAAGAGTTAGATTTTTATAGTGCTGTCAAATCATTATTAAATATTTATAATTTAGAAGATACAAGTGATATTTTAGGTATTGAAAGAATTGCAAATATTTTTTATGAAAATGGTTTTTATTCTGAAGGTCTTTATTATTTTAACATTATATGTAAACTTGATTCCAGTTATTGTTTAGAGAAAATAGATAGATTTATTAATAATTGTAATTATTCTATTAATATTATTAATAACCCTGTTGATTTTGAACCTGCTAATCTAGGCGAAAATGTAAATTCAAATATGTCTGAAATAGGACCTGCTATTACCGCAGATAATCAAATGTTAATATTTACAAGAAGAATTGAATCAAATGGCAATAAACCTCAAGAGGATTTTTATTTTTCATTGAAGAAAGATAATATTTGGCAACAAGCAATTGCTTTCCCACCTCCTTTAAATTCTAATATGAATGAAGGTGCTCTTTCATTTTCTAGTGATCAGTCTTTACTTATATTTACTGCTTGTAATAGAGATGATGGCCTAGGTAGTTGTGATCTTTATTACGGTAATAGTAATTTAAAAAGTTATTCTTTTTTAAATTTAGGTAAAAATATTAACTCTGAATATTGGGATTCACAAGGGTGTTTTTCTTCTGATCGTAAATTTATATACTTTGTAAGTAATAGACCTGGTGGTTATGGTGGAACTGATATTTGGATTTCTAAGATTGATGAGAATGGCTTTTCTAAAGCTTTTAATGCAGGTCCTATAATAAATACAAAATATGATGAAATGTCACCTTTTATACATGCTGATAATTTAACATTATATTTTTCTTCTAAAGGTCATGTTGGATTAGGAGATTATGATGTTTTTTATTCAAACAGAATTAATGTAAATTCAAAATGGAATAAGCCTAAAAATCTTGGCTATCCAATAAATGATCATTTAAGTCAAAACTCACTAGTTGTTTCTTCTGATGGTAAAACGGCTTTTTTTAATTCCTCTAATGAAGGTTTTGGTTCTGATGATATTTTTTGTTTTGAATTGCCATACAATATTCAAGCCAACGAAGTTAAAGGTTTTGAATTAGACATTATACTTTCTAAAAAAGGAGAGGAGATTATATTAAATAATGTACATTTTTTAAATAATTCATTTAAGCTTGAAGATAAATCTTTTAAAGAGCTTAATAGATTAGCCAAGTATTTAAAAAATAATGACATTACTATATTAATAGAGGGGCATACTGATTCAATTGGAACTAAAAATAATAATAATATACTTTCTAGAAAGAGAGCTAAATCTGTATATGATTTTTTATTAACTAATGGTGTTGATGAGAATCAAATTATATTTAAAGGATTCGGTTCTTCTAGACCTATCTCAAGTAATTCAGATGCAGATGGAAGAGCTTTAAACAGAAGGACTTCTTTTATTATTCAGTAATTAGTTCTTTTTTATTTTTAGGTTTTTCATTATTTCTCCAATTAAAACCATCCAAATATCTATCTTTTAATTTAATATCATTATAGGGAGTTGTAATAGATAATGGTATTATTTCATAGTTAATTTGATCAATTTTATTGTCTTGAAATTTTATAGATATATTTGAAGATTCTATATAATTCATACCTATTTGCTTATTATTTTCATTTAAAAAGTATATGCTCTGTCCATTTCCGTTTACATCCAAATGTGATAGTTTATTTTTTTTAAAATAACCAGTCATTATATTTCCTTTAATTTGATTAAATGATAATGAGTCTTCTTTGGAAATTATCATTGGTTTAGATTTAATAAATATTCTATTAACACTTTTGTTAAAATAAGAAATATCTATACTATCTGAAGAAACTTGATACTCATCAAGCCAAATTATTGGTTTTTTAAACAGAGAAATTAATGAATCTGATATTCTATAAGAAAGTGAATCACATCGTCCTGTAATTTCGTTGTTTAAAAATTTAACATTTTTAAAAGATTGAAGTACTTTATTGTTATTACTATATGTGTATATGAATTTTTTAGAACTCATAAAAAGCGTATCCTTATCTGAAAATAATTTAAGTAATGGTGAGTCATATATAATTAATTTATCTTCTTTTTGATAAAACTCACCTAATCCGCCGTATAAAATGAAATTATTTATAGAATCTCTAAGTTGAATATTATTTTTAGCAATTGAATGCTTAGTTATATTATTGTAAAATATAGTATCAGCTTTAATACTATATTCATCATTCGTGATTTTGGTGTTTTGATAGAATTCTGCTTTATTATTTTGGCTGTCAAAAAATCCGTTTTCACAGTATATAATTTGATCATTAATTTGGATTTTTGATGGCCCTTTTATATAGTTTTTCAAGCTTTTAATGTCATATTTAAGAAAATTAGTTTTTATAGAGTAATCTTTTGTTATAAAAATTACTGAATCAATAAATTTATATATTTCATCCTTAATATTATATTCTCCTATATTAGAAGAGATCATTTCATCCAAATTAATTATTTGACTTCTAGTATTGTAATATGCATAATCATTTTTAATATTTAAAGTAATTTTATCAGAACTTAGAGTTTTTGAATTATGTGTAAAGATTACATTTTCACTAATAACTGCTATACTTTCTTCTCCGTTATATTGTAGATAGTTTCCAACTACTTTAATGCTATCACCTTTAAATAATTTTACATTTTTAAATGCTTCGATTCGTTCTTTACTTGAATAGTAATATGCTGAGTCACATATCATATTTGTATTGTTATGTTTAATATTAACATTTCCTATTAAACGCCAATAATCCGGATGTAAATCATTATTAATATAGGTGTAGTCAGCATTAATAATTTCAATTTTCTTTTGCTCTTGTGCATAAATAGATACACTCACTAAAAGAATTAAAATTATAAGTTTTTGCTTTCTCAAATTTATCTAAAAAATGTTTGTTTTCTATCAGGACCTACTGAGATGATTTTAATGGGAACATTAAGTTCGTTTTCAAGGTATGAAATATATTCATGCACTTCTGATGGTGCGTCAGATAAGTTTTTTAAATCCATTAAATTCATATCCCATCCTTTAAGTTCCTTATAGATAGGTTTTAGATTGTTATTGTCTTCAAATGGCAGGTAATCTATTCTTGCCCCCGATTCATTAAATTCATAATGTGTACAAACTTTAATTTTATCTATGCCTGATAAAACATCAGATTTCATCATCATTAATTGTGTAACACCATTTATGTTTATTGCATATCTAAGAGCAGGTAAATCAATCCATCCACACCTTCTTGCGCGCCCTGTAGTGGCGCCAAACTCATTACCCACTTTTCCTAAATGATCTCCAATTTCATCATTAAGCTCTGTAGGGAAGGGGCCACTTCCAACTCTCGTACAGTATGCTTTAAATATTCCAAAAACATCTCTTATCTGGTTAGGAGCAACGCCTAAACCTGTACATGCTCCTGCAGTAATAGTATTTGAAGATGTCACAAAAGGATAAGACCCAAAATCAATATCTAATAATGTACCTTGAGCACCTTCCGCTAATATTTTTTTACCTTCTTTAATACAATTATGAATATAATGCTCACTTTCAATATGCTCAAATTTCTTTAGAGTTTCCAAACTTTTAAACCAAGAAGCCTCTAGTTCTTCAAGTTTATATTCAAAGTCATAAAACTTAAGAAGTTCAATATGTTTAGTTTTTAGCTTATTGTATTTCGCATCAAAATTTTCACTTTTAATATCTCCAACTCTTAAGCCGTTTCTTCCGGTCTTATCCATGTAAGTTGGTCCAATACCTTTTAATGTTGAACCAATCTTATTTTTTCCTTTTGCATGCTCTGAGGCAGCATCTAAAAGTTTATGAGTTGGAAGAATTAAGTGAGCCTTTTTAGATATTAATAATTCTGAAATTTCTAAATTTAGTGTATCTAATGCATTAATTTCTTTTTCAAAAATTACAGGATCTATTACAACGCCATTACCAATTAGATTAACAATACCTTTATGAAAAATACCTGAAGGAATAGTATGCAGTACATGCTTAATGCCATCAAACTCTAATGTGTGTCCAGCATTAGGTCCACCTTGAAATCTCGCTATAATGTCATAATTATTAGTTAACACATCAACAATTTTGCCTTTTCCTTCATCTCCCCACTGAAGACCTAATAAAACATCAACTTTCATTTAGTTATTTAATTTAATTTGACAATCTCTACAAATTCCATAAAGATTTAATGCGTGACGACTAATTTTAAAGTGCATATCATCTTCTATAAAGTTCATAATACCTAATATTCTTGGATCACAGAATTCAATAACTTTATCACAGCTTGTACAAATTAAATGATCATGTTGTTTATTTGAATATGATTTTTCATACTGTGCATGTGATTTGCCAAATTGATGTTTTCTTACCAAATGGCATTCTAGTAATAGTTCTACAGTATTGTACAAAGTCGCCCTACTAACTCTGTAATTTTTATTTTTCATTTTAATATACATTGATTCTATATCAAAATGGCCATCATAATTGTAAATTTCATTTAAAATAGCATATCTCTCAGGAGTTTTACGTTGATTGTTTACCATTAAAAAATCAGTAAAAATCTTTAGTACTGCATCACTTGTTTTAGGGTCTGTAGACATATTTATTTTAAAAAGTTAAAAGTAATTAAAATCATTATTTAAATTATGTTTTTTTTAAATTATGTTTTAATGTTTTGATTATGTTTATAAGTTCTAGTGATTTTGACTATTCCATCTATTTTTTCAAGTTTTTTTGTTATTTCAGAAAGAAAATTTTCGTTATGGACTTTTAATGTAATTTCTCCATCAAAAACTCCATCATCTGTATATATATTTATTGCTTTAATATCAACATGCATTTGCTTGGATATAATCTGTGTTACCTTGTTAATAAGTCCAACACTATCAATTCCATTTAAATTAAGGTTAGCAATAAAGTTTATGTGATCTTTAGATGTCCATTTAGCATTTAAAATTCTATAAGCATAATTTGCTCTTAATTCAATAGCATTTGGACAATCATTTCTATGAACTTTAAGGCCATCAATTACAGATAAAAAACCAAAAATTTCATCTCCAGGTATTGCATTACAGCATACAGCAATTTGATAATCTAATACCTCTTCATCATCATTAAATACTATAAAGCTGTCTTTTCTAGTAGGTTTGGATATAATTCTATTTTTATAAATTCTATTTTTAATACTTTGATACCATCCAGCATTTTTTAGTTTAACAAATTCTTTAATATCTGAATTTGATATTTCTCCATTACCAAACTGATAAAATAAATCTAGTGTGCTACTTGACTTAAAATGTTTTATAAGCTCTATTTCTGTATTATTATTTAGTTTAATTCGTAAGTGTCTTAATTTTCTTTCTGCTAATTCTTTTCCTTTTTCAGCAATAATTTTTTTTTCTTTTTTTAAAGCACTTTTAATTTTAGATTTAGCTTCAGAAGTTGCAACAAATCTTAACCAATCTTTTCTTGGATATTGTTTTTGAGAGGTTATTATTTCTACTTGATCTCCACTTAATAGTTTATGACTCAAAGGAACTAATTTCCCATTTACTTTTACACCAAGACACTGCATGCCTATTTGAGTATGAATATCAAATGCAAAATCTAATGCTGTAGCATTTTTTGGTAATGTTCTTAAATCTCCTTTTGGAGTGAAAACATATATTTCTCCAGAAAAAAGATTTAATTTAAAGTCATCAATAAAATCTATAGCATTTGATTCAGGGTTTTCAAGAAGCTGACTAATTTTACTTATCCAAATGTCTAGAGAATTTTCTTTACTATCCTGATTTTTATATTGCCAATGGGCTGCATATCCTTTTTCAGCAATTTCATCCATTCTTTTACTTCTAATTTGAACTTCTACCCACTTACCATCATCACCCATTACAGTAGTGTGTAACGACTCATATCCATTCGCTTTAGGTGTTGATATCCAATCTCTTAGTCTGTCAGGGTTTGGTTTGTAAAAATCTGTTACAATAGAGTATATTTTCCAACAATCTGATTTTTCATTTTGCTTATTGCTATCCACAATAATTCTTATTGCAAATTTGTCAAAGATATTATCGAATGTTACTCCTTTTTGTATAATTTTTTCTCTTATTGAATAAATTGATTTTGGTCTTCCCTTAAATATTGTTTTAATCCCTTGGTTTTTTAAAACATTTTTAATGGGAATAGTGAATCTGTTAATATATTTATTTCTACTAAATTTTGTTTCATTAAGTTTAAGTGAAATTGCTTTATAAATTTCTGGTTTTGTGAATTTTAATCCAAGATCTTCTAGTTCTGTTTTGATTGGATATAAACCTAATCTATGAGCCAATGGTGCATACAGATACAATGTTTCTGAAGCAATCTTTAATTGTTGTCTCTTAGACATTGCATCTAAGGTTCGCATATTATGAAGTCTATCAGCTAGTTTTATAATTATTACCCTTACATCATCTGAAAGAGTAAGAAGCATTTTTCTGAAATTTTCAGCTTGCAATGAAACTTTTTGATCAAAAACATCTGCAATTTTTGTTAGACCATTAATAATTAATGCAATTTTCTTACCAAATAATTTTTCAATATCATTAATTGTATAATCTGTGTCTTCAACAATATCATGTAGTAGCGCACAGATAATTGATGTAGTGCCTAGTCCAATTTCTTTAGCACAAATATGTGCTACTGCTATAGGATGCAGTATATATGGTTCTCCAGATTTCCTTCTTATATTTTCATGTCCTTTTACAGCAAGATTAAATGCTTTTCGTATATTTTTTTTATCTTCTTTACTTGTTTTGTCATTACAGGCTCTCAGTAATGACCTATATTTATTAATTATCTCCTTTTTTTCTTTTTCTAAATCTAAAGGTTGCATAATATTTTAGTACTCGAAAATTTCATAATTATTCATTAATTTATTGACCTTAATCTTAATTTCCTCAATTTTTGTTTGACTATCCCAATTCATAATAACATTATCTATAAGGTCGACAATTTGAGGTATTACATCCTCTTTAACACCTCTTGTAGTTATTGCTGGTGTTCCAAGTCTTATTCCAGAAGTTACAAATGGTGATTGAGTATCAAATGGAACCATATTTTTATTTACAGTTATATCTGCTAAAACTAAAGCATTTTCAGCTTGTTTTCCAGTAATATTTTTGTTTCGTAAATCTATAAGCATACAGTGATTTTCTGTGCCACCAGAAATAATTTTATATCCTTTTTTAACTAAGCATTCTGCCATAACTTGTGCATTTAATTTAACTTGCTTCCCATAGTTTTTAAAAGATGGAGATAGCGCTTCTCCAAAAGCAATTGCTTTAGCAGCTATAATATGTTCTAATGGTCCTCCTTGAGATCCAGGAAAAACAGCTGAATTTAAAAGTAATGACATTAATTTTTTCTCACCTTTAAGATTTTTTATTCCAAATGGATTTTCAAAATCTTTGCCCATCATTATCATTCCACCTCTTGGGCCCCTTAATGTTTTATGAGTTGTAGTAGTAAGTATATGACAATAATTAGCAGGGTTATTTAATAATCCAGCTGCAATTAATCCTGCAGGATGAGCAATATCAGCTAATAAGATTGCACCAACTTTGTCAGCAACTTCTCTAAACTTTTTATAATCCCAATCTCTAGAGTATGCAGATCCTCCACAGATTATCATATTTGGTTTTTCTTTTATCGCAGTTGCTTCTAAAGATGAATAATCAATTAATCCTGTTTCTTCAATTACATTATAAAATGATGTTTTATATAATTTTCCAGAAAAATTAACTGGTGATCCATGAGTTAGATGTCCACCATGTGCTAAATTAAAGCCTAATATTTTATCTCCTGGTTTCAGACATGCTAACATGACTGCAGAATTAGCTTGTGATCCAGAATGAGGCTGCACATTAACATATTCAACATTAAATAATTCTTTTGCTCTATCTATTGCAATTTGTTCAATTTTATCTACCACTTCACATCCTCCGTAATATCTTTTTCTTGGATATCCTTCAGCATATTTATTTGTTAGACAAGATCCAGCTGCATCCATTACATTTTTACTTACAAAATTTTCTGAAGCAATTAATTCTATACCATTTCTTTGTCTTAAATCTTCTTGTTTAATTAATTCAAATATTTGCTGATCATCTTTCATCATAATTTTTTTTTAATTTCGTATAATCAACAAATATAATTTTTTTATGAATAGACTAACTGATCTTTTTAAAATAAAATACCCAATTATTCAAGGTGGAATGATATGGTGTAGTGGATGGGAATTAGTTAGTGCAGTAAGTAATAATGGGGGTTTAGGACTTATTGGATCTGGATCTATGTATCCTGAAAATTTACAACATCATATACAAAAATGTAAGCAAAAAACTAAATATCCCTTTGGTGTTAATCTGCCATTAATATATCCTAATATTAATGAACATATTGATGTTATATTAAAAGAGAAAGTGAAAATTGTTTTCACATCAGCTGGTAACCCAATGACTTACACAAAGTTGCTTAAAGATAATGGTGTTATTGTTGTACATGTTGTTGCTAATAAAAAGTATGCGCTAAAATGTATTGATGCTGGAGTTGACGCTATAGTTGCTGAAGGCTTTGAAGCCGGTGGGCATAATGGTCACGATGAAATAACCTCTCTGTGTTTAATTCCTCAAATTAAATCTATTATTGATATTCCTCTTATTGCTGCTGGAGGTATTGGTTCAGGCTCTTCAATGCTCGCTGCTATGTCACTTGGTGCAGATGGTGTTCAAATTGGTAGTCTTTTTGCATCTTCAAAAGAATCTTCAGCTCATAAGAATTTTAAAGAATATATTATTAATGCAAAAGACAATGATACTAAACTAACTCTTAAGGAAATTACTCCAGTTAGGTTATTAAAAAATGAATTCTATAATAAAGTTATAGATGCTTATAATAATAATGCAACTAAAAATGATTTGATTAAACTTTTGTCTAAGGGGAGGGCTAAAAAGGGTATGTTTGAAGGAGATACAATAAATGGCGAATTAGAGATTGGACAGATATCTGGAATGATTAATTCTTCTAAACCAGTAAGTGAAATTTTTAAAGATTTGATTAACGATTTTAACTTACATAATTCTCGAACTTCTTCAATTTATTTAGAATAAATTTAAATATTTGTTTTATATAAGTTTATTCGCCATTTCTTATAAAATTTTAGTGTAATAATTTGTAGATTTGTGAGATCAACATCAATTATGAAAAAAACTGTTTTTTCTTTAATATTAATTTTATTTTCATTCAATTCATTTTCTTCTCATTTAATGGGTGGTGAGATTACTTGGAAATGTCTTAAATCTGGTCCTGATATAGGTAAGTATATTTTTACAATGAAAGTGTATAGAGATTGTGATGGTATTACTGTGTCTACTTTTACTCAACAAATTTCAGTTTGGAACCATCCTTCAGTTACTAGTATAGATGTTGATTTTCTTTTAAATCAAGATGTTTCTCCAACATGTGACCCCATAAATAGTGGGAATCCTCAATTAAGTTGTTCTAATGGAGATATTGGTGCTGTTGAAGAATATATATTTGAATCACTACCTATTCAATTACCTGGTGTTCCACCTATTACTGGTTGGCAATTTACATGGGATAATTGTTGTAGAAATGCTGCAATTACAAATATTACTCTTCCATCTTCTGCTGGCTTTACTTTAAGAGCTTCAATGTTTCCTTTTATTGATCCATCTACAGGAGTTGCTATTCCTGCAGATCCGTGTTTTGATTCTTCTCCAGAATTTAAAGAACAACCAAAAACTATATTATGTACTGGTTTTCCATTTTCTTATAGTCATAATGCTGCTGATGAAGAGCTTGATGAGTTAGTTTACTCTTGGGGAGAACCATTAGATGATTTTTTAACAGTTTATAATCCTCCAGTTGATCCTGCTCCATTGACTTATGTTGCTCCTTATTCTATAACTAATCCACTTCCAGGAAATCCAACTTTAAATTCCTCTACTGGTGAGATTGCATATGATGCTAATATTTCAGGTAATTTTGTTACTTGCGTTAAAGTACAAGCTTGGAAGTGTAATCAGTTAGTATCAGAAATATACAGAGAGGTACAAGTAGTTTTGATTAGTTGCTTACCAATGCCTGGAACAAGTATTCCTAATAACCCTCCAACTGTTGAAGCTCCTTTTTTAGATTCAATTACTAACCTTCCTAGTTTTGACACTACTGTTTATGCTGGATCATTAGTGGAATTTAATATTTCTGGAATAGATGCTGATTTATATGGTGGAACTATTCCTCAAGAACTAACAATGGAAGTTTCTGGAGGGCAATTTGCCGATGATTTTTTAACTACTTCCATGTGTTTAAATCCACCATGTGCTACTTTTAATAATGCTGCAGGTGTACCTGCTCCTTTTACAAATTTTGGTGTTGTTTCTGGTATTTTTAGTTGGCAAACTTCTTGCAATCACATTGCAGCATTAACTGGTTGTGGTCAAACTTCTAATGTTTTTACTTTTTTAGTAAAAGTTTATGATGATTTTTGTCCTGCAAATGGTTTGAAATTTGCAACAATAAAAGTAACTGTACTTCCTCTACCAATTGATATTTCCCCAGATATAAGATGTGTATCGGTAAAAGAAAATGGTAATGTAGATGTTTCATGGGAGCATATTCCCTCTGCTCCAGCTAGTACTGTTTATTCAATTTTTCATTCTGATAACCAGAATGGCCCTTTTGTATTGCTTGATAGTGTTTCATATCCAATTGATACATATTTACATAATTCAGTTAATGCTAATAATCAATCACAATTTTATTACTTAACATCTTTATCATCTTGTGCTGATGAATCTGCTCCATCTGATACTTTAAAATCTATTAATTTAAATGGAGTTGCTATAAATGGAGATACAGAAGCAGATTTAAATTGGAATGAGATTCATTTTTCTAATTTACCAACATCATTTTTAGAATATAATATTTTTGCTATGGATGGTAATTTAGTATGGCAAAATGTTGGCTCTTCTTTTAATACTAGCTATATTTTTCCTGCACAAACATGTAATTCTCCACAAAAACTTTATATAAGTCTTGAAGATGATAATGGTTGTATATCTAACTCTTCAATTGAAGAAGTTACTTTAAAAGATACAATAAGTCCAAATAAACCAGTAATTTTAGATGTATCTGTTAATTCAAATGGAAACTCTGTAATTACTTGGAATTGCTCATCAACAGATGTTGATAGGTACGCTTTGTATATTAAGGCCGAAGATGGTGCATGGATCACTATTGATTCAGTTTATGGTGTTTTAAATAACTCTTATGAGTATATCAATTCTAATGCTGTAAATAACTTTGAAACTTTTAGTTTACGCTCTATAGATAGTTGTGGTAATGCTAGTGAAAGAAGTGTTATGCATAATTCTATAAATATTATTTCTAAAATTAATATTTGTGAATTATCTATTAATCTTAATTGGAATAACTATATTAATTTTAATAATGATTTAAGCCATTATAAAGTCATTTTAATTACTACTGATGATCTAGCTAATATTATTTATGATACTATAAAAGTTAATCAGCAATTAGATTATCAAATTAATAACATTCAAAAAGGATATAATTATTATTTTTATATAGCTGCATATAATGGAGATTCTTCATTAGTAGCAATATCTGATCAAGTAAATTACCTAATTACATTACCTTCTCAACCCAATTACAATTATATAGACTTTGTATCAGTAAACAAAAATAATATTGAAATTAATTGTTTAGTTGATAATGATGCAATAGTTGATAGATATTTAATTTTTAGATCTTTAGAAAACGATTCAATATTTAATATAATAGGCGATGTTCCTTTTAATAATAGTAGCAGTATTAATTATACTGATAAAACTGCTAATCCAAATAGTTTTTATTATCAATATCAAGTTTATCCAGTTGATACATGTAACAATATAATTCAAGCTCCTTCAGTTTATTCAGGTGCTAATGACACATCATATGGACAAACTATTCATCTTTTAACTGAAATTAATTTAGATTATTCTGATGATGCATTATATTTTGAAGAATATACAAATACTTTAACTTTTAATGAATATGATAAATGGCTTGGAGGTGTTTCTGAATATCAGCTATTTAGATCGGTAAATAGAGAAAATTTTGATGTATTACCATTATATATATTTGATAGAGTTAATAATCCTGATGAAGAATTAAAATATATTGATATAGTTACAGAATTTGGTTCTGGAAATGGACGATTCTGTTATTATATCAAAGCAATTGAAGGTAATGTAAACCCTTATGGTTCTGCTTTAGAGGGAAGTTTTTCAAATATTTCATGTATTTCTCAAACTCCAATTCTTTTTGTTCCTTCCTCATTTACTCCTAATGGTGATGAGCATAATGAAATCTTTAAGCCAATAACAAATTTTGTTTCAGAAATTGGATACGAATTTTCTGTTTATAATAGATCTGGTATTTTACTTTTTTCCACAAATAATCCTCTTAAAGGTTGGGATGGAACATATTTAGGTCAGTTTGTTCAAAATGATAATTATGTATATCATATATCTTATTTAAATGGTGTTGGTGATCTAACTGAAAAAGTACAAGTCTTTACTCTTATACGTTAGAATTTCTGTTTTTTTATAAATAGTGTGAATTTTAGACCTTATTTTATGAACTAAATCGTTAATTTTGCGGACTTTTAGCTAATACTATGAAAAATAAAATATCAATATTAAAAGAAGGGTTAACCTACGATGATGTACTTGTAGTACCTGCATATTCTGACGTACTACCAAATAATGTTAGTACTCAAACACTATTTTCAAAAAATATTAAATTAAATCTTCCTTTAGTCTCAGCAGCTATGGATACTGTAACTGAGTCTAAAATGGCTATTGCAATTGCACAAGAAGGTGGTATTGGAGTTTTACATAAAAACATGAGTATCGAACAGCAAGCCTACGAAGTTAGAAGAGTTAAAAGATCTGAGAGCGGTATGATTCAAGAGCCTATAACATTAAGTATTGAAGCTAATGTGGGTGATGCATTTAAATTAATGAAAGAAAATAAAATTGGTGGAATACCTATTGTTGGTGTAAATAATTTACTTCTAGGAATTGTAACTAATAGAGATCTGAGATTTGAAAAAGATCATAGCCTGAGTATCAAAGAAGTTATGACTACAGAAAATTTAGTAACCACTTTAATAAATGATTTGCAAAAAGCTGAAGACATTTTAAAAAGTAATAAAATTGAAAAATTACCAATTGTTGATAAGGATTATTGTTTAGTTGGTTTAATAACTTTTAAAGATATTATTAAAAATAGAATGCGTCCAAATGCTTGTAAGGATAAATATGGTAGGCTTAGAGTTGCAGCTGCAGTAGGTGTTACTAATGATGCTATTGACAGAATAGCTGCTTTAATTGATGTTAATGTTGATGCAATTATTATTGATACTGCACATGGTCATTCCAAGAATGTTATTGATTTATTAAAACTTGTAAAATCCAAGTATAATTCTATTGATGTTGTTGTTGGTAATATTGCTACTGCAAAAGCTGCTGAAGAATTAATAAAAGCTGGTGCAGATGCTGTTAAAGTTGGTATTGGTCCTGGATCAATTTGCACCACTAGAGTTGTAGCAGGTGTCGGTGTGCCTCAACTCACTGCAGTTATGGATGTTTTTGAGGTTACAAGAAAATATAATATTCCACTAATTGCTGATGGTGGAATTAGATATTCAGGTGATATTGTTAAAGCTATGGTTGGTGGAGCAAGTGCTGTAATGCTTGGTTCAATTATTGCTGGTGTTGAAGAGGCACCAGGTGAAACTATAATTTTTGAAAGTAGAAAGTATAAGACATATAGAGGAATGGGTTCTCTTGATGCTATGCAAAAGGGATCAAAAGATAGATACTTTCAAGAGCATGAAGATGATCTTAAGAAACTTGTTCCTGAAGGAATAGTTGGTAGAGTTGCTTTTAAAGGAAATCTATCAGAAGTTGTACATCAAATGATTGGTGGTTTAAAAGCTGGAATGGGATATTCTGGTGCAGAAAATATTAATAAATTACAGGATGCTGAATTCATAAAAATAACGCAAGCTGGTGTTATTGAAAGTCACCCACACGATGTGACAATAACTAGAGAAGCTCCTAATTACAGTAGATAAATTTAAAGACATGAGAAAAATAACATTACTAATACTAACAGTTATAATTAATATAAATGTTTATTCACAAGATAATTTACTTGAAATTGAAAATGAATCTATTTCTTTAGATGAGTTTAACAATATTTTTAATAAAAATAATGATAATCAGGTAATTGATAAAAAATATCTAGATGAATACATTGAGCTTTTTATCAATTTTAAACTTAAAGTAAGAGAAGCTAAAGAGCTTGGATATGATACTCTTTCAACATTTGTTGATGAATTAGAAGGCTATAGAAAACAATTAGCAAAGCCTTATCTTAGAGATGATCAATTTAATGAGGAAATGTTTGATGAAGCATTAGAAAGAGTCCAATATGATCTTAATGCAAGTCATATCTTAATTAATATTAATGATGAGAATAACGATATTGCTTTAAGTAGAATTAATAATATTAGAAGAGAAATTATTAATAATAATATTTCTTTTGAAGAAGCAGCTGTTAAATATTCAGATGATAAATCTGCTATTGAGAATAAAGGAAATCTTGGTTATTTTACTGCATTTATGATGGTCTATGTATTTGAGTCGGCAGCTTACTCTACTAAGGTTGGTAGTATTTCTCAAGCTGTTAAAACTCAATATGGTTATCATTTAATTAAGATTAATGATAAAAGAAAAGCTGTAGGTCAAAGAAAAGTTGCGCATATAATGTTTAAAACTGGAAAAAGTGCTAGCAAAAAGAAAATTGATGAATCAAATAAAAAAATATTTGAGACCTATAATTTATTAAAAAATGGAGATCCTTTTGCTGAAGTTGCAGAAAGGTTTTCAGAAGACAGATCAACTGCTGTAAAAGGTGGAATGCTTCCAATGTTTGGTGTTGGTAAAATGGTGCCTGTTTTTGAAAATATTGCATTTGGTCTTAAAAATATTGGAGATTTTTCAGAACCTTTTGAAACTGATTTTGGATGGCATATTGTTATGCTAATTGAGGATTATCCAGTTGAATTAAATGATGATTTATACTTAAAAGTAAAAACTGGAATTGAAAAAGACTCCAGAAGTAAGTTAAGTAGTGAGTTTATGTCAAAGAAACTTAAAGAGCTTTATACTATTAAAGTATTTAAACAAAACTTTAACTCATTACGTAAATTAGCTGTCAAGGATGTTTCTAAAAGTTCTTGGGATGGAAAAAATGCTATTAATCTAAAAAATCCTTTATTTAAGATTGAAGGAATGACTTTTAATCAAGATTTATTTACTGAGTATATATTAAAAAATCAAAAGAATAATAATGATTTTGATATGCTCTATTTAGACTTTCGTGATATTTGTTTATTTAAATATGAAGAAACTCAGCTTGAAAATAAATATCCAGAATTTAAAATTCTTCTTAACGAATATAGAGAAGGTATTTTATTGTTTGATTTAACTAATAAAAATGTTTGGAAAAAAGCTGTTGATGATTCTTTAGGATTGAGTAAATATTTTGCTAATAATCTTAAAAAATATAATTGGGACAAGAGAGTTGATGCATCTATATATAAATGTATTAATCTAGCAACTGCTAAAAAAGTAAAATCATTATTATATAAATTAAATCGAGGCAATATAAATAATAGTGAGATTCTTGATATTATAAATAAAGAGTCTCAATTAAATCTACAAATAATATCAAATAAATTTGTTAAAGATGATAATGATTATATTAATAGTATAGACTGGAAAACTGGTATTAGTAAAGATATTAAAGATGATGATGGAAGTATTGTTATCGTTAATATTACTGATATTTTAGAAGCTGGTTCTATGACTCTTAATGAAGTTAAAGGAAAGGTTATTTCAGATTATCAGAAATATTTAGATAATAATTGGATTTCTTATTTAAGATCTAAATATAAATACTCTATTAATAAAGAACTTCTTTATACTTTAATCAAGTAAATTTAGTGAGAGTTTTATTAACTTTTTTCTTCTTATTAATTCTAATTATATCTTCATGCAATAGATCTGTTGAAGATAATGTTGTAGCACAAGTAAATGATGATTTATTATATTTTGATGAAGTCATAAGAGATATGCCAATATCGATTTTAGATACAAGTGCTTTTATTAATAAATATATTAGTAAATGGATTCGTAATAAGGTTTTACTTGACCAAGCTTTAATTAATTTAGATGAAAATAGTGACGATATAAAAGATAAGGTAACTCTTTATAAAAATTCACTTTTAATATATGAATATCAACAACGTTTAATTAATCAAAATTTTGATACTTCTGTATTTTTAAATGATATCTTATCTTATTATAATGATAATATTAGAGAATTTAAATTAAATCAAGATATTTTTAAAGGTAGGTTTGTTATTATTGAAAAGAACGCTCCAAATATTAAACAGTTATTAAAGATGTTCAAATCAAATGATAATGATGATATTGATGATTTAGTAAGTTATTGCATGCTTTATGCTTTAGAATATTATGTTAATGATTCATCATGGAATTATTTTAATACCATTAAATACAAGATTCCTAATGATATTATTCCTAATAATATTTTTCTATCAAAAAGAAAATATGATATAATTGAGGATGAAAAGTATCTTTATTTATTATTTTTAAAAGATTTTAAAATAAAAGGTTCTACTAGTCCGTTTTCATTAGAGAAGGATAAAATAAAATCACTTATTATAAATAATAATAAAATTAAATATCTAGATATTGTTGAGAAGGATCTGGTAAATAATGGTATATCCCTAAATAAAATTAAAATTTATTAAATGAAAATATTAAATATTCTTATGTTCCTATTATTTGTTAATTGTGCTGCATTTGCACAATCTATTGATAAAATAGAAGCAATTATTGGAAGTGAGATACTACTTACTTCTGATATTGAAAATCAATATAATCAATTTTTAAGTCAAGGTATTATTAACACTGGTGATATAAGATGTGATATTATAAAAGATTTGCTTTTTCAAAATCTTCTTGTTCACCATGCTAAAATTGATAGTAATATTGAAGTTAGTGTTGATGATGTTACCCAAGAGGTAAATAAAAGAATTACATATTTTGAAGGCCAATTAGGATCTCTTGAAAAAGTTGAAGAGTATTTTAAAAGAAGTGTTGAGAGTATTAAGGAAGAGCTTTCTTTTGTTGTCAAAGAACAGTTTTTTAGTCAAAAAATGCAGGGTTCAATAATTAATGATATAAAAATCACCCCTAATGAAGTTAAAACTTATTTAAGAAGTTTAAATGTTGATGAAATTCCTACAGTAGAAACACAACTTGAATTATCTCAATTAGTTGTTTTGCCAAAAATTACTCAGGATGAAAAGAATACTATTAAAAGTAAATTAAATAAATTTAGAAAAAGAATATATGATGGTGAGGATTTTAAAGTCTTAGCTGCTTTGTATTCTGATGATGTTGGATCTGCCAATAATGGTGGTGAGCTTGGATTTATGTCTAGAGGTGAATTAGTTCCAGAGTTTGAAAGAGCTGCTTTTAAATTAAATAGTAATGAAGTTTCTGAAGTTGTTGAATCAACATTTGGTTTTCATATTATTCAGATGATTGAAAGAAGGGGAGAGCAAATAAATGTTCGTCATATTTTAATTAAACCAAAATTTTCCTCAAAATCATTAATGAATGCTAAAGAGGATATCACAAAAATTAAGTTAGATATAGATAGTAATATTATTTCTTTTGATGCTGCTGTTAAAAAGTTTTCAGATGATAACAGTAAAAATAATGGAGGATTAATTATCAATCCATCTACTGGTTCTTCTCAGTTTACTTTTGATCAATTAGATCCAACTATTAAATACTTAGTTGAGAAAATGAGTATTGGTGATTTAACAGCTCCTTCATTAACTAAATCAAATGATGGTTCCCAAGCAGCATATAGAGTTATTAGATTGAATAATAAGATTGAATCTCATAAGGCAAATGTTTCTGATGATTTTGATACACTAAAAGAATTTGCTCTTGTAAGTAAAAAACAAACAGTTATCGATAAATGGGTTTCAGATAAAATACCTTCAACATATATAGAATTATCTGAAGACTTATCTGTATGTTCATGTTATAAAAAATGGAAAAATTAATTATGGATGATAAAACAAATAATGTACAGTTAGTAGATAGCTTTGTTACTTCTTATAAAAGTTTTAAAACTGAAATATCTAAGGTGATTATTGGTCAAGAAGAGGTTATTGATCAAGTGTTAATATCTATTTTTTGTAATGGACATTGTCTTCTTGTTGGAGTGCCGGGTTTAGCCAAAACACTCCTTGTTCAAACTATATCAGATTGTCTAGGCTTAAATTTTAATAGAATTCAGTTTACTCCTGATCTTATGCCTTCGGATATAATTGGTTCTGAAATATTAGATAAAGACAGGAATTTTAAGTTTTTAAAAGGTCCAATTTTTTCTAATATTATTTTGGCTGATGAAATTAATAGAACACCTCCTAAAACTCAAGCTGCTTTATTAGAGGCAATGCAAGAAAAATCTATTACTAATTCTGGAAATCTATATCAACTAGATAAACCATTTTTTGTTTTAGCAACTCAAAATCCAATTGAGCAAGAAGGAACTTATCCTTTACCAGAGGCTCAGCTGGATAGATTTATGTTTAATGTTCTATTAGATTATCCTAGCTATAATGATGAATTAGAAATTGTGAAAACTACAACTTCAGGAACCACTCCAGTACTTAATAAGATAATTAATGCACAAGAGATTATTTCTTATCAAAACCTTGTTCGATCTATACCAATAAATGATAGTGTGTTAGAGTATGCAGTTAAATTAGTTTCCAAGACTAGACCTAATTCTTCAAATTCAGATGCTGTTGTAAATGAATTTATTGAATGGGGAGCTGGTCCCAGAGCTTCACAATATATGGTTCTAGCAGCAAAGTGTTATGCTCTTTTAAATGGTAAATACACTCCTGATATTGAGGATGTTAAGGCTGTAGCTAAACCTATTCTTAGACATAGAATAGTTAAAAATTATAAAGCTGAATCAAAAGGCATGAGCGTTGATCAGATTATTGAAGAAATTCTTTAAATATGGTTTTGCCAATTATTGCCTATGGTGCAAAAGTTCTAAGAAATCCTTGTACTGATATTGATTCTTCATTTAATGAGTTAGATCTATTATTAGATAACATGTTTGAAACTATGTATGCGGCAAGTGGAGTAGGTCTTGCAGCACCTCAAATTAATAAATCATTACGTTTATTTATTATTGATACAAGTCCATTTAAAGATGAAGAATCTCCTGATCATGTTATTTGTAAAAAGGTTTTTATTAATCCTAGAATCTTATCTTCTTCTGGTGATTCTTGGGCTTTTAATGAAGGATGCTTAAGTATTCCAGAAGTGCGTGAAGATGTTAATAGACTTTCTGATATTACAGTTGAATATTATGATGAGAAATTTAACAAGATTACTGAGGATTTTTCTGGTTTAAATGCTAGAGTAATTCTGCATGAATATGATCATATTGAAGGTGTTCTTTTTATTGATAAGATTACTCCTTTACGAAAAAGAATGATTAAAGGTAAATTACTTGATATTAGTAATGGAAAATTTAATGCTCAATACAATATTAGAGCAATTAGATAATTTATTTAATATCTACAGTTAATCTTTCTGAATCATTAATAAATCCTGATAATTTGTCTCCAATATTTACTTTTCCAACTCCTGCAGGAGTACCTGTATAAATTAAATCTCCTGTTTTTAGAGTATAAAATTTTGATATATATGAAATGATTTTATCAAATGAAAAGATTAGATCTTTAGAATTTCCTGACTGAACTAAATTATTATTTAATTTCAGATGAAAATTAATATTATTAATATCTAGATTTTTTTTATTTATAAAAGAGTTACTTATTTGAGCAGAACCATCAAACCCTTTAGCTATTTCCCAAGGAAGCCCAAGTTTTTTACATTTATCTTGTAGATCTCTAGCTGTAAAATCAATACCCAATCCAATTTCTTTATAATATGTATGCGCAAATTTTTCATTTATATTTTTACCATTCTTACAAATTTTTAAAACAAGTTCAATTTCATAATGTATATTGTTAGAAAAATCAGGAATAAAAAAAGGATGTCCTTTAGGCTGAATAGCACTATCAGGCTTAAGAAAAAATAATGGTTCTTTAGGAATGTTATTTCCTAGTTCTTTTGCATGTTCTAAATAATTTCTTCCTATACAAATTATTTTCATAATTAATTTTCAAATTTCTTCTGTAATTTAATTTTAACAATTAAATCTTTTAGAACTTTCTTAGTATATAATGGGAAATCAGCTTGATTTATCCAAGAAAAATATCCTGGATTTTCATTGTAGACCTCTTTAATTGTTTTGTTTTTGTATTTACCAAAAGTTATCATCTCCTCACCATTATCATCTAGCTTAATAAAGCCAGCAATATCTACACTCTTATTTCCTCTTGTTGAAAATTGTGATAAGAATTCTACATTATTATCAATCTCATCATATTTCTCAATTTGTGCTAAAAGGATTTCATATGTTGCTAAAGTATCAGCTTCAGCTGTATGAGCATTTATAAGCTCTTTATTACAATAAAATTTATAAGCAGCAGATAATGTTCTTTGTTCTAATTTATGAAAAATATTCTGCACATCAATTGCATTTATTAAATCCATAGAGAAATCATGTTCACATCTTAAAAATTCTTCTGCTAGCAAGGGTATGTCAAATTTATTTGAATTATATCCTGCAAGATCACAATTATTTATAATGGTTAATATTTCTTTATGCAACTCATGAAAAGTAGGTTCATTAGCAACTTTTTCATTTGTTACACCATGAATATCTATAGTTTCTTGTGGAATAGGAATAGTTGGATTAACTAACCAGGTTTTACTTTCTTTATTGCCATTTGGAAAGATTTTTAAAATTGACATTTCTACAATTCTATCCTTAACAATATTTACGCCTGTTGTTTCAAGATCAAAAAATACTATGGGTCTTATTAGTTTTAGAGACATATGGTGATATATAAAAAAGACTCCTTTTTTAGAGGAGTCTTTTATTAATGATTTATACTATTGTTGTTGTATCGAATTGCTCTAAATAATCAGCAACTTTTCTAACAAACTGACCACCTAATGCTCCATCAACTACTCTATGGTCATATGAAAGAGATAGGAACATCATATGTCTAATTGCTATTACATCTCCATGCTCAGTTTCTAGTACAACAGGTTTTTTCTTAATTACTCCACAAGCTAATATTGCTACTTGAGGTTGGTTTATAATTGGAGTACCCATAAGATTTCCGAATGTACCTACATTTGTCATTGTTATTGTTCCACCTTGGATATCATCTGGTTTTAAGTTTCCACCTCTAGCTCTAGATGCAAGATCATTTACAGATTTAGTTATTCCAACAAGATTTTTATTTTGACATTCCTTAATGACTGGAACTATTAGATTGCCATCAGGAAGTGCAGCTGCCATTCCAACATTTACATTTTTATGAATATGAATATTTGTGCCATCAACTGATACATTAATCATTGGAAAATCCTTTACAGCTTTAGCCATTGCTTCAATAATAATAGGAGTAAAGGTGATATTTTGTCCCTCTCTAGATTTAAAACCTTCTTTAACAGAATTTCTCCAATTAACAATATTTGTCATATCTGCTTCAACAAATGAAGTGATATGTGCAGAAGTTGATTTTGACATTGTCATATGAGCAGAAATTAATTTTCTCATTCTGTCCATTTCAATAATTTCTGAGCCTCCAGTATTTGGAATTTGAGTTGCTGGTTTACTTATAGGAGCTTCATTTTTAACTTCTGTAACTTTAGATGTTTCTGGTTTAGAAATTTCTTTTACAACTTCAGTTTTTTGTTGTATTTTAGTAATGTTTCCTCTATTTGATAAATATGAAATCATATCAGATTTAGAAACTCTTCCATCTTTCCCTGATCCAGGAATAGTTTCTAATTCATCTATTCCAATATTCTCTTTACTCGCCATACTTCTAACTAGTGGAGAATAAAATCTATTTCCTTCATTTTTTATAGCTTTTGTAGTAACTGTTGAACTCTCTGTTTTTATTTCCTCAATAGGAGCAGGAGAACTAGTAATTTCTTCTACTGAACTATTATCTGAAGAACTTTCAGAAGAGTCATCACCATCAATTTCAAGTATAGCAAACGGTTCTCCAACTTGAACTAGATCATCGGCTTCAAATAATTTTTCAACTAATTTTCCTTCATGTGTAGAAGGAACCTCAGAATCAACTTTGTCAGTAGCTATCTCAACAATAGTTTCATCTAATTCAACATGTTCTCCAACCTCTTTAGTCCAAGATATTATTGTTGCTTCCGACACACTTTCACCCATTTTGGGCATAATCAATTCTACTCTAGCCATTTTTCAAAATTTTTAGCAAAATTAATAAATCTTACTTAACTATATTGTTTTTTTCTAGTGAGTTTTAATGTTATCTGAGTAGGGAAGTCGACTAGATATTGCAGCTCCTAGTGTAACTTCATCAGTATACTCCAATTCATCTCCAATTGCAATTCCTCTAGCAATAGAGGATACTTTAATATTTTTTTCTTTTAATCTTTTATATAGATAATAGTTAGTAGTATCTCCCTCCATTGTTGTGCTTAAGGCAAATATTACTTCATTTATTAATCCAGTATCAATTTTAACTATCAATTCTTCTATTTTTAAATCATCTGGAGCAATTCCATCTAATGGAGATATTAATCCTCCAAGGACATGGTATACCCCCTTAAACTGCATTGTATTTTCTATTGCCATCATAATTCTAATATCTTCAACAACACAAATTAATGATTTATCTCTTTTTGGATTTGCACAAACTTGACAGATATCTAAATCAGAAATTGTAAAACAATCTTTACAGTAATTAATATTATTTATTAGATCAATAAATGATTGCCCAAATTTTTCTACTTGCTCTTTTTCTTTTTTTAAAAGATGAAGTGCAAGTCTAAGGGCAGATCTTTTACCAACTCCAGGAAGTGTTGATAATTGTTCTACTGCATTTTTAACAAGTTGTGAAGGAAATTCCATGTCTGTAAAATTAATTAAATGTATTGATTTTTTGAATTCAATATTTAAATATTTTACATTTGTATTAATTAAATAATATTATGAATCCAACTATCATTCTAAGCTGTATTGCTGCATATTTTCTCTTACTTTTTTTAATCTCATATATAACTGGTAAGAATGATAGTAATGATACATTTTTTTTAGGAAACAGAGATTCCCCTTGGTATGTTATTGCCTATGGGATGATTGGAACAACTCTCTCTGGAATTACATTTATCTCTGTTCCTGGATGGGTAGCTACTAGTCAGTTTTCATATCTACAAATGGTATTTGGTTTTTTTGTTGGATATTTTGTTGTCTCTAGAGTATTATTACCTCTTTATTATAGATTAGAACTGACATCTATATATACATATTTAAAAGATAGGTTTGGTTATAGTAGTTATAAAACTGGTTCTGCCTTTTTTCTACTTTCAAGAACTATTGGAGCCTCATTTAGACTTTTTTTAATTGCTACAGTTTTGCAGTTTGCCGTATTTGAATCATGGAATATTCCATTTTATATTACTGTTATTATTACTATAGCTTTAATATGGATATATACTTACAGAAGTGGTATGAAAACTATTATTTGGACTGATACGTTACAGACCACCTTTATGCTCTCTACAGTTATTATTATAGCATATACATTAATGCAAAAGATGGATCTTAATTTTTCTTCTGTATTTACTTTAATTAACGAATCGGATTATTCTAAAGCATTTTTCTTTGATGATTGGACTGATAAAAAGTATTTTTTCAAACAATTTTTCTCAGGAATGTTTATGGCTATTGTTATGACAGGACTTGATCAAGATCAGATGCAAAAAAATTTAAGTTGTAGAAATCTTAAGGATGCTCAGAAAAACATGATGGTTTTTAGTACTATATTAATTTTTGTTGATCTTATATTTTTATCTCTTGGGGCTCTGCTATATATTTATTCAGATACTTTTAGTATATTAATTCCTGAAAATGCAGATATGTTATTTCCAAATATTGCATTAAATTCAGGGCTACCAGCTTATGTTGGAATATTATTTATAATTGGAATTATTGCAGCTGCTTATTCAAGTGCTGATTCTGC
>CAYNGO010000012.1:1799-35305 GCA_964397025.1 uncultured Weeksellaceae bacterium | reverse complement strand
TTCTTCTTCTTCTTCTTCTTCTTCTTCTTCTTCTTCTTTAAGAATGTTTATTGTTTTTTCTTGTTGTTTTTTTTCTAGTTTTAACTTGATTTTATCTAGAAGAATTTTAAAAATATTGAAATTAATATCAAAGTTTAATGGAATGTAGATTAATATAATAGTAATTAATAATAATGTTGTGCCAATGCTTCCAAGGGCACTTAAAATTAAATCTTGTGTATAAATCCCTAAACCTCCTGATAAAAGTGTGTTGTCAAAAAAATGAAATATAAAAACAGGAATAAATATTAAAGCTAGTAAAGTATGAAAAAGATTATTGGATATAGAGAATCTTTTTAATCCAAAGACCTTTAAACTAAGAAGTAAAATAAATGTAACAATAAGATATGCGGAGATTCCAAAAAGTCTATAGATAAGTGTATGAGATAAAAAAGCCCCGAGACCACCTAGCGAGTTTTTAACATCTTTATTTGTTATAATATCGGAAAAACTACTGTTTAGCACAATACTGTTATCAGATTTCCATTCTATGAAAAACGATGTGAATGCTATTATTAAATAAATAGAAAGTAGTAATAAAAAGCCACCAAAAATTATTTGATTATTTCTATTTATAAAAGGAGCTTTTAATTTTGTTAAAAATTTATTTATGCTAGATTTTAAGTTTAGTTTTTTCTTCATTTTATATGATAATTCAAAAATACAAATACAAATAATTATGATACTGTTTATTAACTATAATTTTACCATTAAATTGTTAATAATTATGAAGTTTAAGCTAAGACCTTTATTAACTTTGCAACACATATGAATCGACTAAATATAAATAATGAAATGGGCATGCTTAAAACAGTTGTTTTAGGGATAGCTGACGATTTTGGTGGACCTCCCAATGAAAGCGAATGTTATGATCCTAAGTCCAAAGAACATGTTATAAAAGGAACATTTCCTATTGAAAAGGATTTGCGTAATGAACTAAAACAATTTTACAATATTCTTATAAAATATAATGTTGAGGTACTTAGACCTAATAGTATTGAAAAGTTAAATCAAATCTTTGCACGTGATATTGCTTTTGTAATTGATGATAAAATAATTATATCTAATACTATTGAAGATAGAAAAAGAGAAGTAAATGGTATTAACTATATCCTTAAATCTATTCACTCAGAAAGTATTTTAAAATTAAGTGATAATTGTAGAATTGAAGGTGGTGATGTTATTGTACATGATGATTATATATTTATTGGATACTCTAATGAAGAGGATTTTAAGAAATTTAAAGTTTCTAGAACAAATTTACACGCTGTGAATAATATTAGTGATTTTTTTTCTAGTAAGAAAGTTGTAGCTTTTGAATTAAATAAATCTGATTTAAATGCTAAAGAAAATGCTCTTCATTTAGATTGTTGTTTTCAGCCTATAGGTAAAAATATGGCAATTATATATGAAGGAGGATTTAAAAATAGTAACGATATTGTTTTTTTAAATAATCTATTTGGTAAAGAAAATTTAATTAATATTAGTAAAGATGAGATGTATAATATGAATTCTAACATTTTTTCAATTTCTGATAATGTTATTGTGTCTGAGAAAAGTTTTGATCGTTTGAATTCCATTCTAAGAAAAAAAGGATTTAAAGTTGAAATGATTGATTTTTCTGAAATAGCAAAAATGGAAGGCTTGCTAAGATGTTCTACATTACCGCTTAATAGATTATGAAACAAATTACTAATAATATAATGATGATTGAGCCGGTATTATTTAATTATAATTCTGAAACAGCTATTAATAATCATTATCAAATCTCTCTTAAGGGTATAACTAATAATGAGATTCAGAAAAAAGCATTACAAGAATTTAAGAATTTTGTAAAAATATTAAAATCAAAATCTATTAATGTTGTTGTTTTTAAAGATACTAAATCCCCTAAGACTCCAGACTCAATTTTTCCAAATAATTGGGTCTCATTTCATGATAATGGAGATGTTTATCTATATCCAATGTTTGCAAAAAATCGAAGACTTGAAAGAAGAAAGGATATACTTGAATCTTTAAATCAATTTTTTGATATTTCAAGTGTTAATAGTTTGACCCATTATGAAAATGATGAATTATTTTTGGAGGGAACTGGTAGTATGATATTAGATAGGCAGTATAATATTTGTTATGCTGCAAGATCTATTAGAACTCAGGAGTCAATTGTTTTAGATTTTTGCAAGAAATTAAATTATGTACCTATTCTATTTAACGCCCTTCAAGATGTTAATGATAATAGGCTTCCAATCTATCATACAAATGTTATGATGTGTATAGCTACAGACTATGCTGTTGTATGTTTAGATTCAATTGATGATATTAATGAAAGAAATAGTGTAGTCAACTCATTAAATAGAACAAATAAAGAAATTATTGAGATTTCTGAGTCACAAGCTAATCAATTTGCTGGAAATATGCTGCAGCTTATGGGGGATAAATTATATTTAGTAATGTCAAAGTCAGCATTTAATTGTTTAAATAACAATCAAATAAATAGTATTGAAAAGTATAATGAGATTTTATCTGTTGATTTAGATATTATTGAACAATGTGGTGGAGGAAGTGCAAGATGCATGATAGCAGAAATATTTTTACCTTTGAAGAAATGATAGAGAAATTATTAAAAAAAGATATTGTTCTAGCTTTAGAAAAACTTTATAAGATTAAAGACTATGATCTGCAATTTCAAAAAACTCGTAAAGAGTTTGATGGAGATATAACATTAGTTATATTTCCTTTTACTAAGTTTTCTAAAAAGAGCCCTCAAGAAACGGGTAATGAAATTGGCGAAATTCTTAACTTATCAGATTTCATTTATAGTTTTAATGTTGTTAAAGGCTTTTTAAATTTAGTTATAAATGATGATGTTTGGCTTGCTCTACTCTCAGATGCATTACAAGATAATTCATTTGGATTTATTAATGCAAATAAAGATGATCCAACTTATTTGGTAGAATATTGTTCTCCTAATACTAATAAGCCTCTTCATTTAGGACATATACGAAATAATTTATTAGGATTTTCTTTAGCTGAAATTTTAAAAGCATCAGGCAAAAATGTCCAAAAAGTTCAAATTATTAATGATAGAGGGATTCATATCTGTAAGTCAATGGTAGCCTGGCAAGAATTTGGTAATAATGAAACTCCAGAAACTAACAATTTTAAAGGGGATCATTTGGTTGGTAAATATTATGTGCAATTTGATAAAGAGTATAAGTCAGAGATTGCCGAAATGATTAAAAATGGCACTTCTAAGAAAGAAGCTGAAAAATTATCTCCTATTTTTATAAAGGCTCAAGACATGTTATTAAAGTGGGAGGCGAAAGACCCAGATGTTATAGCATTATGGAAAAAGATGAATAGTTGGGTGTACAATGGTTTTGCTCAAACACATAAAAGATTAGGAGTAAATTTTGATAAAAATTATTTCGAGAGTGAAACATACTTATTAGGTAAAGAAGTTGTTAAATCTGGATTAGATAGTGGTGTTTTTTTTAAGAAACCTGATGGTTCAGTATGGATAGATTTGTCTGATGAAGGTTTAGATGAGAAAATTATTCTTAGATCTGATGGGACATCAGTTTATATGACACAAGATATTGGAACTGCTATTAAAAGACATGAAGATTTTAATTTTTCACACATGACTTACACTGTTGGCAATGAACAAGATTATCATTTTAAAGTTTTGTTTTTGATTTTAGAAAAATTAGGATATTCATGGTCTAAAAATTGTTTTCATTTATCATATGGAATGGTTGATCTTCCAAGTGGAAAAATGAAATCTCGAGAAGGGACTGTTGTAGATGCTGATGATATTATGGAACAGATGTTTCAAAATGCAAAGAATATTGCTGCTGATTTAGGTAAGCTTGACCAGCTAAGTGAAAATGAGGCTCAAGAGCTATATGAAACAGTAGGGATGGGTGCTTTAAAGTATTTTATGTTAAAAGTTGATCCTAAAAAAAGAATGCTTTTTGATCCAAAAGAAAGTATAGATTTTAATGGTAATACAGGTCCTTTTATACAATATGCCTATGCAAGAATAAACTCAATTTTACGTAAAAATAAATCTATTATTACTATAGAAAAAAATGTAGAAATCTCAGATAAAGAAAAAGAGTTAATTAAGTTAATATTAGAATTTCCAAAATTAATCCAAGAATCTGCAAATTCCTATAGTCCTGCATTAGTAGCTAATTATATTTTTGAAATTGTTAAAGAATTTAATAGTTATTATCAATCAACATCTATACTTAATGCAGAGTCAGAATCATTAATTAGTTTTAGAGTTACATTATCTAAAAAAATTGCGGAAATTATTAAATCAGGAATGTTATTATTAGGTATAAAGGTTCCTCAAAGAATGTAATTTATATCACTTCTTACTTTAAGACTAAAATATTATTGAATATATATGTATAATTTAAAAAAAGTATACATTTGCTAATATCATGACTAAAGAAAGAATTCATCAAATAATTTTTGAAGCTGATACCCCTAGAGGTAAAGCTTTTGATATTTGTTTATTAATTGCAATTTTATTATCTGTCTTTATAGTAATGCTGGAAAGTGTTGATTCGATTAAGCAAGAATATGGAAAACTATTGCTTGCTTTAGAATGGATCTTTACTATATTATTTACAATCGAATATTTTGTCAGAATTTATTCAATTAATAACTCTCGTAGATATATCTTTTCGACTATGGGTATTATTGACTTATTAGCAGTATTACCTACATATTTGATATTTATTTTTCCTCAGATACATGCTTTAACTGTTATAAGATCGATACGTTTAATAAGAATATTTAGAGTATTTAAATTATCTAGATATATAAGGGGTGCTCATACTATGCAAATTGGTTTAAGATCTGCTATACCTAAAATAATTGTATTTCTTTTATCCGTTCTTTTACTTTTAGTCATTTTAGGAACTATAATGTATATTGTTGAAGGCTTGGGAGCTCATAACCCTGGCTTCCAAGACATTCCTAATGCTGTGTATTGGTCTATCATTACTCTTACTACAGTAGGTTATGGAAATGTTGTTCCGATTACCGTTGTTGGAAAGATCATTGCATCAATTATTATGCTTCTTGGGTATGGTATTATTGCTGTGCCAACTGGAATTGTTACTGCTGGTATTATTAAAACAAAATCTAAAGTTAGTACACAAGCATGCATCAATTGTTCAAAGGAAGGACATGATAATGACTCTGTATTTTGCAAGTATTGTGGTTCGAAAATTCATAATTAACTTGTGATTATTTTTTAAATTTTTAGAATCTAAACTCTGCAAGTGAAAAATTTTTTAGTTTATAGATCATCTGCAGGTTCGGGTAAGACATACGCCTTAGCTGTTAATTATATTTCTTTAGCGCTAAGTAGATGCCCATCCGAAAGGGATTATTATAGGAAAATATTAGCTATTACTTTTACTAATAAAGCAGCTAAAGAAATGAAGGAGAGGGTTCTTCATTATTTATATACATTATCTCAATATGAAGATGTAGATAATATTCTATCTGTAATAAGTAAACAAACTAATTTATGTAATAAAGAGATATATGTTTACTCGAAAGAGGTTTATACACATATTATTCATCATTATTCTGATCTAGGGATTCAAACAATAGATAAATTCACATATAAAATCATCAAAACATTTTCATCTGACTTAGGTTTGTCAAGTGATTTTGATTTAGAATTAGAAAGTTATAAAATTATTCAGCCGGTTGTTGCATTATTAATTAGTAAAATTTCTGAAGATAATGTTGAGCTTTCAGATGTGCTAATTGATTTCTCATTACAAAAAATTGATGATGGTAATAGTAATAATATTCAAAATGATTTAGAAGATTTTTGTTCGCATCTTTTTAAAGAAAATTTTGATGATTTATTAATTAATAATTCTTTTTCAATTAGTGAATACGTTAAGATAAAAGATAAATTATTAGTTAATAGAAATAATTGTCACAAAAAAATATTAGCATTAAGAAAAGATACATCTAATTATTTTTCAAAAAATAACTTATTAGAGAGTCATTTCAATCGTGGTACTTTCTATAATCTATTTTCTAAAAAGCTATTAAGTAAAAAATATTCTGATTGGATTCCGTCCCCAACATTAATTAAAAATGTCGATGAAGATAATTGGTACAAAAAAGATCTTGAACAAGCATCTAAAGTTAATCTAGATTTTTGCAAGAATGACTTAAAGAATTTCTTTTATAATTTATTAACGCTTTTAAAAGACTATACAACTCTTGATGCAGTTCTTAAAAAGATTTATCCATCTTTAATTATTAATGAATTAGTTAAAGAGATTAAAGATTATAAAAAAGAATATAATGTTGAACATATTTCTTCATTTAATAAAACAATTCATAGACTTGTAACTGAGCAATCTTCTTCTTTTATCTTTGAGAGATTAGGTGAGCGCTACAGTCATTTTTTAATTGACGAATTTCAAGATACTTCTTTACTGCAGTGGCAAAATTTATTGCCATTAATAACTGATTCTTTAGATTTTGGAAAATCTGTTGTTGTTGGTGATGGCAAACAATCTATCTATAGATGGCGATCAGGAGAGGTTGAACAGTTTTTGAATTTACCTGAGATATTTAAAGGTGATAATCTTGCTAATGTAAATGATTGGCAATCTAAATTAGAAACTCACTATAATGTCAAAAACTTACAAGAAAATTTTAGAAGTAAAAAACAAATAATAAATTTTAATAATAGTTTTTTTAGTAAAATCAAACAGATATTGCCTGCACATCTTAAAGGTATTTATGATCATCATCATCAAAATTCAAATTATGCTAAAGATGGAGGTTATGTTTATATAGATGTATTTGATGGAAAAGATTATAAAAAAGATATTTTGTCTTCAATGGTCATTGAAATTAAAAGGTTGAATGAAGAAAATAATTTCCAATTTAAAGATATTGCTATACTATGTAATACACATCAAAATATAATTGAGGTTGCTGAATATTTAACTTTATCATCTATTCCTATTGTTTCTAATGAAGGGTTGTTGATTTCAAGATCTGAAAAAGTAAAGGCTATTGTGTCATTTGTTAAATATCTTTATAACATTGAAGACAACATTGCAAAAGCCTCTGTTATTACTTATTTATATTCTAATGACTTATTTGATGATAAACTTCATGATTTAAACTTGAGAATTCATGACAACAACGAGTTTGTGTTATTGCTTAATAAAATCAATTTATTTTTTAATATTGATTCTTTATTGCAACTTTCTTTATATGAAATGATAGTTGAAATTATTAATTCTTTGAAAATAAAACGAGATATTTATGTTGATTTTTTCACTGATTTAGTACTTATATATTCTCAAAAAAACATTAACAGCTTATCAGAATTTATTGTTTGGTGGGAGCAAGTTCAAGATAAAAAATCTATAACAATTTCTGAAGATACAAATGCTGTCAAATTAATGACTATTCATAAGTCTAAGGGTTTAGCATTTAATATTGTAATGATTCCTTTTAATTGGGAGTCTAGCGCTAAAAAAGAAATGTGGGTTGAGAATAATAACTTTAATTCAGAAAATTTGAAATACTCTTTAATTAGCCAAAATAAGAATTTAAGTTTCTCACATTATAAATCGCAATATGAAATTGAGAAATCATTATCATTATTAGATAATATTAATAAACTCTATGTAGCATCAACACGAGCAAAAGATGCGTTGTATATATATTCAAAATCTATTAGTAAAACTTCAAAAAATAATTCTAGCTTAAATTTTTTATTATCACAATTCTGTAAAGTTTTCCCTTTCTCTTTAGGAGATCGCTTTGAGTATCATGAAAAAAAAGAAATTAATCAAAAGATCTTTGATAAAAAAAATATTAAAGTTCGAGATTGGCGTGAAATTATATCATTAAAAAATTCTTCTATAGATTTTTGGGATACTGAAAATAATGACCTTAAAAAGGATTGGGGTAAATTATTGCACTATGCCTTATCTAAAATCTATTATAAACACCAGAAACATGATGTTATTAACTCTTTATATGATAATGCTAAATGTTCTAATAATGAAAAAAAGAAACTTTTTTTAGAAATTGATGCACTTTTTTCTGATAAAAAAGTAGATTATTTCTTTTCTGATAAATGGGAAATAAAAACTGAAAAAGAGATTCTTATGCCAGATGGAAAAACATATATTCCAGATCGATTACTGATTAATGATAATGAGACGATTATAGTTGATTATAAAACAGGTGAAAGTGATAATAGTCATAATCAACAAATATTGACTTATTCAAATGCACTTTCTCTTATGGGCTATAAAAATATTTCGAACTATTTAATATATACAAGTGCAAAAAATAAAGTTGTAAAAGTATGAAGCCATTTCTAGAAAAAATAGCTGATCGTTTAATGTTAAAATTTCCAAATAATATGGATGAAATTGCTATAGTTCTTCCAAGTAAAAGATCTGTTGTTTTTCTCAAGTATTATTTGTCCAAAAAAATAACTAAGCCTGTATTTTTGCCTAAGTTTTTTTCTATTGAAGAATTTATAGAAGATATCTCTGAATTAAAAGTTATTGATAATATTTCATTGCAATTTTATCTTTATCAGAGTTATTTATTGAGTTCTATAAAAAAGCATGATTCATTTAATGATTTTTTAAATTGGAGTTCTATGCTATTATATGACTTTAATGATATTGACACAAATATTGTTGATGCTAAATCCTTATATGGTAATTTAAAAAATGTTAAAGAGCTTGAAAATTGGAATATTGACAATTGGAGTTTTTCAGAACAACCTATTACGAATGTTCAAGAGAGTTATATGGACTTTTTTGAATCTCTTTTTTCTGTTTATCAGATTTTTAAAGAAGATTTACTAGATAAAAAAATAGGTTATCAAGGCTTAGCTAACAGAGTGGCTGCAGAAAAAATAAGTACGATAGAGCTTCCTTGGGAAAAAGTTTGGTTTGTTGGACTTAATGCTTTAACCTCCTCTGAACATGTAATTATAGATAATTTAAAACAAAGAGATATTGCTAGAGTTTTTTGGGATGCTGATGAATACTATTTTAAAAATAATGATCATGAAGCAGGATTGTTTTTAAAACAGCAACAAACTAAATGGTCAGAAATTGATTTTGATGGTGTTGGTGATTACTTCTCTATTTCTAAGGATAAATTTAATATTGTTGCTTGTCCTCAAAACATAGCTCAAGCTCAAGTAATGTCCCAAGCCTTATCTCAAATCAAAAAAAGTGATCTTAATAATAGTAATACTGCGATAATTCTTGCTGATGAAAACTTACTTTATCCAGTTTTAAATCATATTCCAGATTCAGTTGAAAAACTAAATGTTACAATGGGTAGTCCTCTTAAAAACACACCTTTTTTTGCATTTATAAATGCCTTTCTTTTAATGAAGTTAAGTTTATTTAAATATAAAAAAAACAAATTTTACTTTAAAGATTTGTTTTTATTTATAGATGACCCGTATTTTAAAAAAATAGTTGCTCCTAATAATATTAGAGATCTTAAAAAATATATATATTCTAATAATATTGTATTTATTTCTTCTGAAGAAATTAATGATTTCTTAGATAAGAAAATACATATTCTTTTTAGTCTTACTAATAATTTTGATAATACAATTAAACAGTTAAAGTACTTGATATCTCTTTTAAGAGTTTCTTTAGTTAATAGTAAAGCCACAATTGATTCTGAAATTTTGAATGTTTTTTATAATAGTATATGTATGCTTGAAAAATTATTTTCTGACTTTACCTATGAGGTTGATTTGCGCACTCTCATTACAATTATCAAGCAATTAGTTTCTAAAGAAATCATCCCATTTAAGGGAGAACCCCTAGAGGGAGTACAGCTTATGGGTATTTTAGAAAGTCGGACTTTAGATTTTAAAAATATTATAATGTTAGGTGTTAATGAAGGCTTTTTGCCAAAGAGTAAGGCTTCTAATTCATTTATTCCATTTGACTTGAAAAAGTATTTTAAAATACCTACACATAATGAAAGAGATGCAGTTTTTTCATATCATTTTTATAGAATTCTTCAAAGAGCTAATAATATAACTTTAACATATAGCACGAAAATTGATGATTTCAGCGTTGGAGAAAAAAGTAGATTTATAACACAATTATTATCTGAATATAAAAGTAGTGAAATTAATGAGTTAACTTATAATGACAGTGATTTCACTATTCCTTCGCCCTCAAATTGTATTATTCCAAATAAAGGTTTAGAAAAAGAAATGCATAATTGGGCAAATAATGGTGTTTCTCCCTCTGCATTAAATAAGTATAATAAATGTAGTTTAGATTTCTATTATCATTATTTAGCTAAGATTAGAGAAACAGTCATTGTTGATGAATTTGCAGATAATAGTTTAATGGGTAGTGCGATTCATCACGCCTTAGATAAAAATTACCCAGTCGGTAATTTATATTTAGCAAATTTTCATGAAAAAAATCTCAGTATTTTTCATTTAGTTATCAATTCTTTACATAAATACTATAGTGATAAGCTTTCAGAAAATAATTTTTATGAAGGCAAAAACTATCTTTCTATTAAAGTAGCACAAAAATTAACTACTAATTTTTTAAGATATGAAAAATCAATTTTAGAACAAAAGAGTTCTTCAATAGAGATATTATATAAAGAACAGGAAATGTCACATGATTTGAAAGTTGGAGATTTTAATTTTAGATTAAAAGGTATTGTAGATAGAGTAGATAAATATAATGGAACACTGCGTATTATTGATTATAAATCTGGCAAAGCTGTAACATCTAAAGATTTAAATTTTCACAAATGGGATGATATAATTGATGATCCCAAAAAAGATAAATTATTTCAAGTTCTGATGTATGCTTATTTATTTTTAAAAGCCAATCCACAATATTTAAATACAGATGTTGTTGCAGGAATATTTTCTTTTAGAAATTTAGATAATGGATTGATACATGCAAACCATAAAAGTAATTTATTTTTTAATAATGACACTTTGAATAATTTTGAACAGCAATTAATCCGTCTTCTAAAAAGAATTATAGAAAAAGATTTTTCTGCAAATAAAGATCCTAAAATTTGTGAATTTTGTAGCCATACAATGATTTCAAATTAATAGCCATAATAAATACTGATTTTCATTACAATTCATAAATCGTTATTAATACTAGAAAATTTATTTAGATGAGCTATAAAAAGTTTTATATTTGTTGTAAATAATACCTTCCAATGCGAATAACATCATATATCCTAATTCTATTGTTATGTTTCTCCACCACTGTTTATTCTAATGATATTAAAATTTCAGAAGAGAGTAATAGTGTTAAAGTTATTGATAAATCTTCTTTAAAATTTAAACTAATTACTAGAGTTAATAAGATTAGTACTAATGTTATAAAAACAAAAGTTGGAGACTTTGTGAAATTATCTATTCCTTCATATACATCAAATTCAATAGACGGAAATCCTGAGTTGCCTAGCTTAAATAAATTGATAAGTGTTCCTAAAGGCGCTAAAGTAGTTACTAAGATTCTCAATAAAATAGTTAAGACAGTACATCTAGAAGACTATGGTATAGAGATGCCATTATTTCCAAATCAACCTTCAATCTCAAAAGGAGATAATCCTGAGAATATAGATTTTATCTTTAACAAAGATAGTTATAGCCAAAATAGTTTTTCCCAATCTAATATTGTTAGTATAGAACTATTAGGCTTCATGCGTGATATTGAATTAGCAAGGATATCAGTATCCCCAATATCATATAATCCTATAACTAATGAGTTAAAGATTATTACCAATTTAGAAATTGAAGTTTCTTTTATTGATATTGATTTCGCAGCTGATAAACTTTCAAAACAAAAATATTATTCTGCTGATTTTGATCATCTTTATAAGAAATGTTTAAACTACTTACCCTCAAATACAAAAGATGTTATAACAACATATCCTGTTAAGTATGTTATAGTGTCAGATCCTGTTTTTCAAACTGCCCTTCAGCCATTAATTGATTGGAAAACTAAAAAAGGTTTTTCTGTAATTGAAGCCTATACTAATGATCCTAATGTAGGAACATCCACAACTTCGATTAAATCATATTTGCAAAATATGTATGATAGCGCAACTATTAATAATCCAGCACCAACTTATCTATTAATTGTAGGAGATGATACTCAGGTCCCTAGCTTTGTTGGAGCTCAACATGTCTCAGATATGTATTATTGTGAATTTGACGGTAATGGTGATTTTTACCCTGAAATGTATTTTGGTAGATTTTCAGCTAATACAGTTTCTGAAGTAGAAATTCAAGTTGCAAAAACTTTGACACATGAAAAATATTTATTTTCTGATCCATCTTTTTTAAATAATGTTGTGTTAGTTGCAGGAGTAGATGCCTCATATGCTCCTACATATGGAAATGGTCAAATTAATTATGCAACAGATAATTATTTTAATATAGCACATAATCTTACTATACATAACTATTTATATGGATCAGGAACTCCAATTACATCTGATATGTCACAAGCCTCAGCATCTATAATTAGTAATGTAAGCGAAGGTGTGGGGCTAGCAAATTATAGTGCTCATTGTGGTCCATCTGGCTGGTCTGATCCAAGTTTTAACTCTAGTGATGTTGCAGGACTTCAAAATATTGATGAATACGGCTTAATAATAAGTAATTGCTGTACTCCAAATAAATTTGACGAACCTGTTTGTTTTGGAGAGGCTTTGCTTAGGGCAGATAATAAAGGTGCTCTGGGACATATTGGAGCAAGTAATAATACTTATTGGGATGAAGATTATTGGTGGTCAGTTGGAAGTACATCAAATATTACAGCTAATCCAACATATTCAGGTACAGGATTGGGAGCTTATGATTGTTTAATGCATGAAAATGGAGAGCAAGAAGAAGATTGGTTTATAACGCAATCTCAAATAATTCATGCAGGTAATCTAGCCGTTACTGAAGCTGGTGGTGCTGAGCAATATTATTGGGAAATTTATCATTTGATGGGTGATCCCTCTTTAATGCCATATATAGGAATTCCAACTAGTTTATCTGTATCTCATAATTCTGTTTTACCAATTGGATCAACATCTTTGACTGTAAATTCTGAAGAAAATTCATACGTTGCATTATCAATGAATGGGATTCTTCTAGATGCTCAACTTTGTGATGCTTCTGGAGTTGTCAATTTAGTTTTCAATCCAGTATCTAATGTTGGTTCTATGGATATTATTGTAACAAAACAATTTAAACAACCATATCTTAATACTATACAGGCAATATCTCCAAATGGTCCTTATGTTATTTCAACAAATAATTATTTATCTGATATAAATGGTAATAATAACTCTTTGGCTGATTACAATGAGTTAGTTAATTTATCAGTTGACTTATTTAATTTAGGAGGTGGCAACGCCCAAAATTTAAATTTAGTTCTTTCAACAACTGATCAATATATTACCATTATTGATTCTTTAGATAATATTAATCTTATTAATTCTAATCAGTCTTCAAGTTCAACTACACCATTTAGTTTTCAAGTTACAGATTATGTTCCTGATCAACACATTGCATTATGTCTTTTAACTATCTCTGATAATCTAGGTAATGTATGGACTTCAAATATTAATATCACATTAAATTCACCTATTTTATCACATTTAAGTATTAGTATAAATGATGCAGTTCTAGGAAATGGTAATGGAAAGTTAGATGCTGGAGAAAATCTTGAACTGGTAATTGAAGTAAATAATATTGGTCATGCTGATGCATACAGCCTAGTAGGTACACTTTCAAGCTTAAGTAGTTATATAACTATTAACAACTCTAGTTTTTCTTTGGTAAATCTTAATATAAATCAAATACAGAATTTAATTTTTAATATTTCTGTTGATCAAAATGCCCCTACAGGTACTAGTGTAGTTTTTCCATTTAATATTACAGATCAGATTTATTCTTATCAAACAGACTTCTCTGAAAATATTGGTGTAATTGATGAAGATTACGAAACAGGAGATTTTTCAAATTATTCATGGATTCAAGGAGTTTTTCCATGGATTGTTGATGATGTTGAATTGTATGAAGGTGTATATAGCTCGAGGTCAGCAGTTGCACTTCCAGATAATGAGGAATCTGAACTTTCAATTATTGTGAATGTACTTGATAGTGGTGATATCTCATTTTATAAATTTGTTTCATCTGAATTAGATTTTGATTTTTTAAAATTTAAGATTAATGGAACTAAAGTTGGGGAGTGGTCTGGAATAGATTCAGTTTGGAGTTTTGTTTCATTTCCTGTTAATACTGGATTTAATACATTTAAATGGGAATATGATAAGGATGCTTCTTGGAATGATGGTCAAGATGGAGCTTGGATTGATTATATTGTATTTCCACCAATTTATATTAATCAAACTTCTATTACTGAAACTAATTTAGATATTAATATTTTCCCAAATCCTTCTAAAGGGATTTTTAATATTGTTATTAATGATGATAAAAAACATATTATTGAAATTTCTGATTTAAACGGTAAGAAAATTAATGTTATCAAGGGATCTACCCAAGCTAAACAGTTCGATATGAGGCAATATCCAGCTGGAACATATATGATTAAAATTTTACCTGAAAATATTATTTATCAAATGGTAAAACAGTAGTGTCAAAAATCCTTGCTATAGATTATGGGAGCAAAAGGGTAGGAGTTGCTATAACAGATTCACTTAAAATTATTGCTACCGGTTTGTCAACAGTTTCAACAATTAACATTTATTCTTTTCTTGAAGAAATTATTAAGAAAGAGAAAATTTCACATATTGTTATAGGGCTTCCAAAAAATTTAGATAATTCTAATACAGATAGTACTTATGAAATTAGTGTTTTCATTAATAAATTAAAGCAACTATACGCAAATATAGTTGTTGATAGTATTGATGAAAGATTTACATCATTAATGGCTAAGAAAACAATTCTTTCATCTGGAGTTAATAAAAAAAGAAGAAGAGATAAAGCTTTAGTAGATCAGGTGAGTGCTACTATAATTTTACAGAGTTATTTACAGAAACTTAGTCATTAATTTTTCTTTTAAGAATTGCCCAGTATACGATTTTTTTTCATTTATAATATTCTCTGGAATTCCATTAAATAATACCTTACCACCTTTATCGCCTCCTTCTGGCCCAAGATCAATTATCCAATCTGCACATTTTATAACATCTAAATTGTGCTCTATGCATATAATAGAGTGTCCTTTGTCAATTAATGAATAAAATGAATTGAGAAGTTTTTTAATGTCATTAAAATGAAGTCCTGTTGTTGGTTCATCAAATATGAATAATATTTTATTTTGAGTATTTCCTTTAGATAAAAAGGATGCGATTTTTGTTCTTTGAGCCTCGCCACCACTTAATGTATTTGATGACTGTCCTAGCTTAATATACCCAAGGCCAACATTTTTTAATGGTTGAATTTTATCAGCTATTATCTTTTTATCATTTGCAATAAAAAAATCAATTGCTTGATCTACTGACATGTCAAGAACATCAGAAATGTTTTTTTTAAAAAATTCAACTTCTAGTATTTCTTGCTTAAATCTTTTACCATCACATTTATCACATTTTAGATGAACATCTGCCATAAATTGCATTTCTACGGTTATCTCACCTTCCCCCTTACACTCATCACACCTTCCCCCATCAACATTAAATGAAAACATTCCTGTTTTATATTTTCTAGATTTTGATAAAGATTGATTTGCAAATAATGCCCTTATCTCATCATAAGCTTTTATATAAGTAATGGGATTGGATCTTGAAGATTTTCCAAGAGGATTCTGATTTATAAATTCAAGTTTTTTAATATTATCAACGGTAATTTTTATGTCTTTATAATTATTTTCATCTTTTTCATAATCACCTATTTTATTATTAACAGCAGGTTTTAAGACTTCTTTTATCAGTGAAGATTTTCCTGATCCACTTACTCCCGTTATTAGTGTTAAACAATTTAGCGGAAATTTCACATCAATATTATTAAGGTTGTTTTTAGTTACTCCCGATAATTGAATAAATTCAGACCATTTTCTTCTTTTTAATGGTATTTCAATTTTTAATTGATGAGTTAAAAATTGAGTAGTCAAACTTTTTTTTGCTTTAAATAAATTTTTAATATTACCATTATAAATTACCTCTCCACCATTAATACCAGCCTCTGGTCCTATATCAATGATATAATCAGCATTCATCATGATTTCTTCATCATGCTCAACTACAATAACTGTATTACCAATATCTCTTAGATTTTTTAATATTTTTATTAGTTTTTTTGTATCTTTTGGATGAAGACCTATACTAGGTTCATCTAAAATATACATAGCTCCAACAAGTGAACTTCCCAATGAAGTTGCTAAATTAATTCTTTGTGATTCTCCACCTGAAAGTGTTTTTGATTTTCTATTTAAGGTTAAATATTCTAAGCCAACGTCATTTAAGTATGTTAAACGGTTTGTTAATTCTTCTAAAATTCTTTCGGCAATAGCTTTTTCATTTTTTGTTATTTTTAGATCTATAATAAAACTTAAGGCCTCTTTAATATAAAGTTGACTAATATCACTTATATTTTTACCACCTATTTTTATATAATTTGTTTCTTTTCTTAATCTTGAACCATTGCATTCATCACATTTAGTTTTACCTCTATATCTTGCAATAAGTACTCTAGCTTGAATCTTATATTTATTTGATTCTAGCATGTCAAAGAATTGGTTAATACCTTTGCATTTTTCTTTACCATTCCATAAAATATTTTTTTCGGCTTTGGATAAGTTATTATATGGTCTATGAACGGGAAAATTATATTTAGCTGAGTTTTTAATAAACTTGTCTTTCCATCGTGATAGTTTTATTCCAGACCAAGGAGATACAACTCCTTCATATAATGAAAGGCTTTCATCTTTAATAACTTTTCCTTTATCAATTCCTAAAATACTACCATATCCTCCACATTTATCACAAGCTCCGTATGGATTGTTAAAAGAAAATAATGCTGGTGTTGGTTCAAGAAACTTGATACCATCTAACTCAAATTTATTTGAGAATTCTTTATTATTATTCTTGATGCTAATCGTGCAATATCCATCCCCTTCAAATAATGCAGTTTCGATAGAATCAGTAATTCTGTTCTTATCAATATTTTTTTCTATGTAAATTCTGTCAATTACTGTATATATAATTTCTTTATTAAGTTTTTTAGAGAGAATATCTTTGATTTTGAGTAACTTGTTATTTATCATTACTCTTGAAAATCCATTTTTTGTTAGTCTTTCTAATAAATCAATATTTTTCTCATCTGAATATTTTGATTTAGCTAATATATATGCTGTTTCATCATTTTTTTGTTCTAAAATATAATTATAAATATCTTTTTTTTGGTCAATAGTTACTGCTTTATTAGATATAGGAGAATATGTTATTCCAATTCTTGCAAATAATAATTTTAGGTAATCATAGATCTCTGTACTTGTGCCAACTGTTGATCTTGGGTTTTTGGTAATTGTTTTTTGTTCAATAGCTATTGCAGGACAAATACCTATTATTTCATCCACATCAGGTTTTTGAATTTTACCTAGAAATTGTCTTGCATAAGATGATAAACTTTCAATATATCTTCTTTGACCTTCAGCGAAAAGTGTGTTAAACGCTAATGTTGATTTTCCAGATCCTGAAACACCAGAAATGACTGTTATTTTATTTTTTTTAATCGATAATGAAATATTCTTTAAATTATGCTGTCTTGCACCTTTTATATGAATATTTTCTCTTGAATTTTGTTTTTTTATACCCATCTTTTCTGATTGAATTTTGCAAAAATAAACAATATGATTTGTATAATTTCTAAACTTTATCTATATTTGTACTTTAATTATCTGTTTAACTCTAAACCAAAGCTTATAGCATACACATCTACTTAAATTTTTTATTCACTAAAACAAAGTAGTATGTTATTAAGTAACCTTTCAGACCAAGAATTAGTAAAAAAATATATTAACGGAGATAATTTCTCTTTTGAAATCTTATTAAATAGACATAAAAATCGTGTTTTTGCATTTATTATGTCTAAGATTAAAAATAAAGATATAAGCGAAGATGTATTTCAGGATACATATGTTAAGGTTGTTAATTCATTACAGAAAGGAAAATATAATGAGGAAGGAAAGTTTCTTCCTTGGGTTATGAGAATTGCACATAACTTAGTAATAGATCATTTTAGAAAGCAAAAGAAAATGCATATGATTAGATCTAATAGTGATTTTGACATTTTTGATGTTATTAAGGATAATGAAATTAATATTGATGAGAAATTAATTAAGGATCAGGTCTATTATGATTTAAAATCATTAATTGAACTTTTACCTGCTGATCAAATGGAGGTTTTGAAAATGAGATATTTTGAAGAATTAAGCTTTAAAAAAATTGCTCAAAAAATTGATGTTTCAATTAATACTGCACTAGGAAGAATGCGTTATGCATTAATTAATTTGAGAGCACTTAGTAAAAAGCATCATATTGATCTACATATTAAATCTTAGTTTCATATAATATTTAATTATTATTTACGTTAAAGTGTAATACTTAAAATAAATACATATGGGTAAAAACTTTACTAAGAGTGATAAAAAACAAAAAATTCATATAAAAAAATCTTTTACTGAGAGTTCCTCTACAATAACTCCTTCATTAAAATCAATTGAATTCATTTTATCTTATTCAAAAACAACTAAATCTGTTTCAAAAAATAATTTTATTTTATCACTAAACTAGTGATGCCTTTAAATTATCTTTTGATAATTACATTTATTGTTTTTTTTTAAATCCTTTATTATTGTTAATAATTAGCACTGCTATTTCTTGATGTTTGTTGTATAATTTTAGTAATTTGTATAAAAAATATTTATGAGTGAAAAAGATAAAGCTGCAAAACTTAAAGTCCTAGAGCTTACTTTAGGAAAGTTAGAAAAATCTTACGGTAAAGGTGTTGTAATGAAGCTAGGTGATAAGATTGTCGAAGATATTGAAGTAATTCCTTCTGGATCAATGGGTCTAGATTTGGCATTAGGCGTTGGAGGTTATCCTAGAGGGAGAGTTATTGAGATTTATGGTCCAGAATCTTCTGGAAAGACAACATTAACTATTCATGCAATTGCTGAAGTTCAAAAACAAGGTGGTATTGCTGCTTTTATTGATGCTGAGCATGCTTTTGATTCCGCTTATGCCGCAGCATTAGGAGTTGATACAGATAATTTATTAATCTCTCAGCCAGATAATGGAGAGCAAGCTTTAGAAATTGCAGATCATTTAATAAGCTCCGGTGCAGTAGATTTAGTTGTTATCGATTCTGTTGCTGCCTTAACTCCAAAATCTGAAATTGAAGGGGAGATGGGTGATTCTAAAATGGGTCTCCACGCTAGACTTATGTCTCAAGCACTAAGAAAGTTAACAGCTACAATTAGTAAAACTGGATGTACTTGTATTTTTATAAATCAGATTAGAATGAAGATTGGAGTGATGTTTGGTAATCCCGAAACTACTACAGGTGGAAATGCTCTGAAGTTTTATTCATCTATTAGATTAGACATAAGAAGAATTGGTGCAATTAAAAATGGAGAAGATATAACGGGCAATAGAACAAGAGTAAAAGTTGTTAAAAATAAAGTTGCTCCTCCATTTAAAAAAGTCGAATTTGATATTATGTTTGGTAAAGGTATATCTCGTTCAGGAGAAGTTTTAGATAAAGCTGTAGACTTAGATGTTGTTAATAAGAGTGGCTCTTGGTTTAGTTATAATGACACTAAACTTGGTCAGGGAAGAGATGCTGTTAAACAAATGATATCTGATAATCCGGAATTGTGTTTAGAGATTGAAGAGAAAATAAAAGAACTTTCTGTTTAAAAAGTTTTTATGAGGATCTATTTATTATCTTTTTTTGTATTTTTTTTTTCATGTAATTCTATTGATAAAAATGATAGGGTTAAAAAATCAGAGATAAATCTACTTTCAGAGAAAATAAACAAAAACCCTTCTAATACTGATGCGTTATTAAAAAGAGCAATTTATAATTTAGATAAAAATAAATATGAATCTGCTCTTTTTGACTTAAAACAATGCTTATTACTTGACTCATTAAATAGTGAATTTAATTTTTTAGCTGCTCAGTCATATTTTGAAATTTCAAAGTATGATAAGAATAAATCTGATTATGGAAAGCTTGCTTTAAAATGTATTAAAAACTCTGTAAGTAGTGATGCAAATAATTATTTAGCTCTTTCTTTGTATGGAGAAATTAATATTGCCTATGCAAAATATAAGGAAGCAATAGATCTTTTTAATCAATCACTTAACATAGAATATAATCAATTTAATGTTCATCATTTAATGGGGTATGCATTTAAACAGTTAAATCAATTAGATATTGCCATAAATTGTTTTCAAAATAGTATCAGCGTTAATCCAAGTGATATTCAATCATATATAGAAATTGGTCTTATATATCAGCTTAGAAATGATACTTTGGCTGAAGTTTATTATAATAATGTTTTAGATATTGATTCATCAGATGTTATAACTCTTTATAATCTTGCTTTATACTATCAAGATAATCAGCGCTATAACAAATCTCTTGAGACATATAATAAATTACTTGAGTTTGATGCTTTTAATTCAAATACTCACTTTAATATTGGCTTTATACATATGGAATTGAAATTATTTAATATTGCAGTAAATAATTTTGCTGATGCAATTTATTCTAATTCAGTATTTTATCAAGCTTATTATGCAAGAGGAGTTTGTTTTGAGACTCTTGGAAATATTGCCCAGGCTGAAGTTGATTATAATAGAGCTATTGAAATTAATCCAGATTATGCTTATGCTATAGATGCATTAGGAATTTTAAAAAATAATAATATAAAATATAAATAATTATGAGTATTCAAGAATTAATTAGTGAAGATATTAAGAATGCAATGCTTGCTCGTGAATCAGATAAATTATCTGCACTTAGAGCTGTTAAGTCTGCAATTATACTTGAAGCTACTAAAGATGGAAGTAGTAAAGTTTCTGATGAGATTGCTTTAAAGATTATTAATAAACTTGTCAAACAAAGAAGAGATTCGGCACAAATTTATAATGAGCAAAATAGAGCTGATTTAGAAAAAGATGAATTAGAACAATTAAAACACCTTGAGGTATATCTTCCTCAACAGCTTTCTAAAGAAGAAGTTTTAGTAATTATAAATAAAATTATCTCTAATTTAGATGCTTCTAAAATATCAGATATGGGTAAGGTTATGGCAGTTGCAACTAAAGAATTAAGTGGTAAGGCCGATGGTAAGTTAATTGCCAGCTTTGTTCGAGAAAGGTTACAGTAGTTATTACCAGCTAATTTCCCAATCTTTAAAATCAGCAGCTAAACAATCAATCTTGTAGTCTTTTCTTCCACCTACTATCTCCTGAATTTTATTTTTAGCAGTATTTCTTATCCCGTTTAATCCATGGGTAAGTTCTAAATTGTTACCATCTTTAATTCCATTTCTGTAATTTGACTCATTGTGCCAAATATGAAGATTCATCTGAGATAAAACTATAATTGCTCTTATAGTATCAGAGTCAAGTGAGTTGTTTTTTTCATCTAACGTTAATTGAATATCATTAACAATATCTTTAATTTCTTGGGCATATTCTTTTTTATGATCCTTTATAAACACTTCTTTAAGCTGAGCGATTGACAACCTGTCAATTAACTCACTAAGAGTAGGGAGGTATTTTCTATCATTCATAATAGAAAATTATTTAAGGCTTATTGCTAATTGTTTAAAGGCTTCAGGATGATTCATAGCTAAATCTGCAAGTACTTTTCTGTTAAGTTCAATTCCTTTAGCATGAATTCTACCCATAAAGTTGGAGTAAGACATTCCGTGTAGTCTAGAACCGGCATTAATTCTTTGAATCCATAAGGCTCTAAAGGTTCTCTTTTTATTTTTTCTATCTCTGTATGCGTATTGCATACCTTTTTCAACAGCATTTTTTGCTACTGTATGGACATTTTTTCTTCTTCCAAAATAACCTTTGGCTGATTTTAGTATTTTTTTTCTTCTTGCTTTTGCAGCAACTGAATTGACTGATCTTGGCATTTCTTTTTAGTTTTTTGGTAAATAGTGACTATCTATATAGTTCTTAATTAAGACTATTTACCTGGTTAATAACCTGATTTATATACACAATTGAGCTTTTATGCTCTTAACATCTGAATCATGTACTAATCCTGTCTTAGTAAGGTTCCGTTTTTGTTTCGTCCCTTTCTTTGTTAAAATATGCGATTTAAATGCATGTTTTCTTTTTATTTTACCAGAGCCTGTAAGTTTAAATCTTTTTTTAGCTCCAGCTTTTGTTTTCATTTTTGGCATAGCGTATCTTTTTTATTTTTTCTTTTTTGGTGCAACAATCATTATCATTTTTTTTCCGTCTAGTTTTGGCATATTTTCAACTATTCCATAATCTTCTAAAGCCTGTGCTAATCTTAATAATAGTATCTCACCTTTATCTTTAAAAATTATTGTTCGTCCTCTAAAAAAAACAAATGCTTTAACTTTTGCTCCCTCATCTAAGAATTTTTTTGCATGTTTTAATTTGAAATCAAAATCATGTTCGCCAGTATTAGGACCAAATCTAAGTTCTTTAATTACAACTTTTTGAGCTTTTGATTTTATTGCCTTTTGTTTTTTCTTTTGATCATAAATAAATTTTTTATAATCAATTAATTTACATACTGGAGGCTCTGTATTAGGAGATATTTCTACTAAATCTAAAGAGAATGATTTTGCAATTTTAATTGCTTCATCAATTGAAACGATTTTTGGTTCTACTAATTCTCCAACAATTCTTACAAAAGCAGCTGTAATCTCTCTATTTGTTTTATGCTGTTTTTCTACTACAACTCGGCCTCTAAATTTTCTTTTTAATGCGATGTTTTTTTATTTAATTATTAAATGTTATTAATTCGGTAATTTCTTCTTTTACTATTTTTATAAAATCTTCTACTTCAATACTTCCTATATTCTCTCCTCCATGCTTTCTAATTGTAACTTTATTCTCTACCTCCTCTCTCTCTCCGACAATGATAATATATGGGATTTTTGAAACCTCTGCATCTCTTATCTTTCTACTAGTAGTCTCAGCCCTTTTATCTATCGGGCCGCAAATATCGCAATTTTTTAGTAATTGAGTAATTTTTTCAGCATATTCGTGATATTTTTCACTTATAGGTAAAATTATAAATTGTTCAGGACTTAACCATAGTGGGAAATTACCTCCACAGTGTTCAATTAAAACTGCCACAAATCTTTCCATAGATCCAAATGGTGCTCTGTGTATCATTACAGGTCTATGTTTTTTATTATCTGCTCCAGTGTATTCTAATTCAAATCTTTCTGGTAAATTGTAATCTACTTGAATAGTACCTAATTGCCATTCTCTTCCTAGAGCGTCTTTTACCATGAAATCTAGCTTTGGACCATAAAAAGCTGCCTCGCCATATTCTATTACTGTCTTTAATCCTTGCTCCTTAGTAGTCTGGATAATTGCTTTCTCCGCTTTATCCCAATTTTCATCACTTCCAATGTATTTTTCTTTATTATTTGGATCTCTTAATGATATTTGAGCTACATAGTCCTTGAAATCAAATGTTTTGAAAACATATAACACTAAATTAATAACTTTTGTAAATTCTTCTACTATTTGATCTGGTCGGCAAAATATATGAGCATCATCCACTGTAAAACATCTTGCGCGAGTAAGACCATGTAATTCTCCAGATTGTTCGTAACGATATACTGTGCCAAATTCAGCATATCTTATAGGTAAATCTTTATATGATCTAGGCGAAGAATTATAAATTTCACAATGATGTGGACAGTTCATCGGTTTTAATAAAAATTCTTCATCTATATTTGGAGTTTTGATAGCTTGAAAAGAATCTTCTCCATATTTTTCATAATGACCTGAAGTTATATATAAGTTTTTATTACCAATATGTGGTGTTATAACAGGAAGATACCCAGCTTGTATTTGAGCTTTTTTTAGGAAACTTTCTAATTTTTCTCTTAGAGCAGTTCCTTTTGGTAACCATAATGGAAGGCCTTGACCAACTTTCTTAGAAAAGGTAAATAGCTCCATTTCTTTTCCTAGTTTTCTATGATCGCGTTTTTTTGCTTCCTCTAGCATTTCTAGGTGAGCTGTGAGTTCCTTTTGTTTTGGAAAAGAAACTCCATAAATTCGTGTTAATTGTTTTCTATTTTCATCACCTTTCCAGTATGCTCCAGCAATATTTAATAATTTGATTGCTTTAATTTTTCCAGAGGATGGTATATGTGGTCCTTTACATAAATCAGTAAAATTACCTTGAGAATAGAAAGTAATATTACCATCATCAAGTGTTTCTAATAATTCTAATTTGTATTCATCACCTTTTTGCTTAAAATAAGAAATAGCGTCTTCTTTGGAAATATTTTTTCTGTTGAAAGTCATTTTTTGAGAAGCTAGTTCCTTCATCTTTTGCTCAATTTTAGGCAATTCATCTGAAGATAGTATACGATCTCCTAAATCTACATCATAGTAGAAGCCATTATCAATTGCAGGTCCTATCCCTAGCTTAACTCCAGGATAAATAACCTCCAACGCTTCAGCCATAATATGTGCAGAAGAATGCCAAAAACTCATTTTTCCTTGCTTATCATTCCAAGTGTGAAGAGTTAAAGATGAATCAGTTGTTATAGGACGATTTGCATCCCAAACTTCATCATTTATTGTAGCTGATAATACATTTCGTGCTAATCCTTCCGATATCTCGATAGCAATATCCATTGCTGAAGTTCCACTTTTTACTTTTTTTATACTTCCGTCAGGAAGGGTAATATTAATCATAAGATATGATGGTGTTTAATGCTAGCAAATATAGTAATTAGATTATAATATTCATTTTGTAATAATTGCAATTAAAATATTTTTGACAGCTCAATTTTTTCTAGATAGTTATTAGATTCAGGACCTAAATTAAACACAAGATCAATAATTGAAAGGTTAGGTTTAAAGCCTTTTTTTATTGAAAATACTTGATCGTATACTGAGTTCTTAGTAGATTTAAATTTCTTATCTCTAAAATCTTCTAATTCAGTTTGGCTATTGTAATTACTGCTCAAATTAATTTTTGAATCTATTTGTAAGAATTTTAATATTAATTGATGTGTTTTAATATTAAGATCAATTAAATATTTTTCTTTTGTATTATAAATAACAAAAAGTTCATCCATATAGTATTCGAAAAAAGGGGATCCGTTATATGATGACTGTAAAGCGTTCCAGTGAATTTTTTGCCAAGGTTCTGTATAGCAGATTTGAATATCTTTAATTAATGTTTTAGAACTTGACTTTCTAACTTTTGGTATTGATAAAACTAATGGTCCATTTGATGAGTAAATAGAGCATCTATTTCTAATTGTTTGTTTCTTAAAATATTCGTATTGTTCAATAATACTATTTGGAGATTTAATAATCAGTGCATAGTATGATAAAGGGGCTAGATATGCAGTAGGAAGTAAATAATTTTTACTTAACACTAGTAAACAATCGATTCCATCTTATCTTTTTTAATCCCTTAGCATTAGTGTCCCAACTCATCCATACAAATAGTGCCTTTCCAACAATATGATTTTCAGGCACAAAACCCCACATTCTCGAATCAGCAGAATTATGTCTGTTATCACCCATCATCCAATAGTAGTCCATCTTGAAAGTGTATTCAGAAACTAATGTGTCATTTATAAATATTTTATTGTTTTCTATATTTAGTAAGTTAGATTCATATATTTCAATGATATCTCTATACAGATCAATATTGCTGCTATCTAGCTTTATACTTGATCCACTTTTTGGTATTACAATAGGACCAAAATTATCTATATTCCAATCAGTTGATTTATTATTTGGAAAAATATAATCTAGATTTCTTCTATTAGTATCAATATTTTTTTCAACTGAAATCACATTATTGAATTTTTTAATTCCTTCACTGCTATTATCTGTTAAAAATAGATTGTATTCATTCGGATTACCCCCTCTACGACCTTCAGTTATATCAAATTTATCGTACAATATTTTAGGGTTTAGACCAGTATTTGTAGTTTTTACTTTGTAAATAAACTGTTTCTTCATTCCAATTGGTTCTTCTTGAGGTTGATCATTTACTTTAAGTGTACCATTGACAATTTCAATTTTATCGCCTGGTACTCCTACACATCTTTTAACATAATTTTCTTTTTTATCAACTGGTCTTCCTAATTTTTCGGCTGGCCAATTAAATACTACACAGTCATTCCTTTCAACTTTCCCAAAACCTTTCATTCGATGGTATGGTAGTTTAATTGCCTCTGAATACGATTTTTTATTTTTCGAAAATGGAAGGGTGTGATGTACTAATGGAAATGCAATAGGTGTTATTGGAACTCTTGGGCCATAACTTGTTTTACTTACAAATAAAAAATCACCAATCAACATAGATTTTTCCATCGATGAGGTGGGAATAGTATAAGCCTCAATTAAAAATGTTCTTAAGATGGTTGCCGCAACAACTGCAAATAGAATAGCTTCAATCCAATTTCTTAACTCGCCCTTCTTAGACTTTTTCTCTTTCTTTTTTTTCTTCTTCCAAAATTGCCAACTAATTGTTTCAAAAAATAATATATCTGATACTACTAATGGAATAAAATATAGCCATTCTCCCTTTATTAAATAAACAAATATTGACCAAATTAATGTGAATATTAAGAATAATATGATTTTAAGAAATTTGCTAGATATTTTGTTCACCTTTATAATTATTAATTTGAGTGCAAATTTAAAGACTTATTTAGAAGTACAAGAATAATTTTAAATCAAAAATTAAAGGCTAAGTAGGTCATTAATGCTAAACACACCTTTTTTGTCCATAATCCATTCAGCTGCTATCAGTGCTCCTAATGCAAAACCATCTCTTGATTTTGATGTATGAATCATCTCAATATTATCAATTTGAGAAGAGTAATTAATTTTATGAGTACCTATCATATTAGGTATTCTTTTTGATGTAATTTTTATTTCTTGATTCAAAATATTCTTGATTTGATTGTCTAATGTTAGAGCTGTTCCACTTGGAGCATCTAATTTATCAATATGATGTATCTCTTCTATTGAAGGGGTATATTTTTTATCTTTCATTAATTTAGCTAATATCTTATTTAGCTCAAAGAAAATATTCATTCCAAGACTAAAATTTGAAGCATATAAAAATGCGCCATTATTGTCTAGACACTCTTTTTTTATGTCTTCAAGTTTTTCTAACCAATCAGTTGTTCCTGAAATGACAGGAGTTTTGTGCTTAATTGCATATGAAATATTGTCAAAAGCTACTTTTGGAAGACTGAAGTCTATTGCTACGTCAACATTAGTCAAATCACAAGAAGTAGCTGGGTTTTTAGAATTAGATGTTAAAATAATAGAATGTCCTCTTTCAATAGCAATTTTTGAGATTAATTGTCCCATTCTTCCATTTCCAAAAATTGCTATATTCATATGATTATAATTTAATATTAAGAGCTATACCTGTATGATGAGAATCTATCATTTTTATAGGTTCAACTTGTATTGATAAATTTTCATTTACTTCATATTCAAAAAGATGAGCATTTACTGAAGCATCAATTATATTTAATAAATATGATAGGCCAAACAGCATAACAGAAATCTCTCTATTTCTTTTGTAAAAATCTTTCAGAACTATAAGTTCATTATTATTATAATTTAGATTGTCAGTTATTCCATCTTGTCTATTTAAATATGTGTTTTTATAAAACTTATATTGGTCATTATTATCATTAATATAATACGCAGACGTTATCAAAGCTGAATATATAATTGGAATTTTCCAATATTTTTTAGTATAAAATTGTCCAGCTCCAGGAAATAAAGAAAGAACTGCCGCTTTTTTAGGAGATTTTTTTTGTATTTGAGCATAAGAGTTGCTGGTAAAACAAACTACAATACAAAACGTAATAATACACAGCCTAAAAAAAGTCAATTTTGATTATTAATTTTATTAAAAATTAATGTGAGTTCATCATCATCTGAAAATGGAATAATTATTTTACCATTTCCTTTTTTATTTTTTGTTAATTGTATTTTTTTATCAAGATTTTTAGATAGATCAAATAACATCTTTTGGTGAGAGAATAATAAAGTTTCAATTGTTTTATCTTCTCTTTTTCTAATAGTTGCAGTATAGTTGCTATCTGCAAAGTCTTTTACAAGTTGCTCGACTTCTCTAACTGAAAATCCATTATCAATAATGTCATGATAAATATTTAATTGCTTTGTTATGTCCTTAATATTAATTAATGCTCGAGCATGCCCTACACTAATCTGATTTCTTTTTAAACCATCTTGAATTTCTAATGGGAGCTTTAGAAGTCTTAAGAAATTTGTAATTGTTGATCTTTGTTTTCCAAGCTTATTGCCACATTCTTCTTGAGTTAGATTACATTCTTTAATTAATCTTTGAAAGGAAATAGCAATTTCTATAGGATTTAAATTTTCTCTTTGTATATTTTCTACAAGTGCCATCTCTAGCATTTGTTCATCATTTGCAATTCTTATATAGGCAGGAATTGTTTTAAGGTTAAGAGTTTTAGAAGCTTTAAATCTTCTTTCACCAGAAATTAGTTGATATTTATTATAACCTAATTTTCTTACTGTAATAGGTTGTATAATCCCTAGTTCTTTAATTGACTCTGCTAGTTCATAAATTTTCTCATCATCAAAGTTAACTCGAGGTTGGAAAGGATTAATTTGAATTTCATCTATTGATATCTCATTAATTGTCGCTACAAGTTTAGAGGCTTCATCTTTGTTATTAGTAATATCTGTCTTGGGGTTTCTTAAAATTGCTGATAGTCCTCTTCCTAATGCATTTCTTCTATTACTCATCACTTATTTTTTCATCAGATAATTCAGATTCATTTTTGTTTATTATTTCATTAGCTAGATTTAAATAATTGATTGCTCCTTTACTAGAAGCATCATGAATTATTATTGTCTCACCAAATGATGGAGATTCTCCAAGCCGTACATTTCTATGAATAATTGTTTTGAAAACCATATCCTGAAAATGTGTTTTTACTTCTTCAACAACTTGGTTAGATAGTCGAAGCCTAGTATCATACATAGTTAGAAGTAATCCTTCAATGATTAATTGATTATTTAATCTTTGTTGAATGATTTTAATTGTATTTAATAATTTTCCAAGTCCCTCAAGAGCAAAATATTCACATTGAATAGGAACTATTATTGAATCCGAGGCTGCCAATGCGTTTAGAGTTAAAATTCCTAATGATGGCGCACAATCAATAATGATATAATCATAATTTCCTTTTATTTCCTCAATAGATTTCCTAAGACAATACTCTCTTTCTTTAATATCTACTAATTCGATCTCAGCAGCTACTAAATCAATATTAGCAGGAATTAAATCTAAATTAGGGCTAGAAGTTGTTAGAATGGATTTGCTAGCAGGTATATTTCCAAGTAAACAGTCATATATGCTGTTGTTAATTTCATTGTGATCAAAACCTACTCCAGAGGTTGTGTTAGCTTGAGGGTCACAATCAATTAATAAGACCTTTTTTTCAAGAACACCTAGACATGCTGATAAATTAATAGCAGTAGTTGTTTTTCCAACTCCTCCTTTTTGATTTGCAACAGCAATAATTTTTGTCATACGAGTTTATATTAAGTATTTCAAGCCTTAAAAATACAATTCATAGTAACATTCTGTAAAAAAAACGAATATTAAATTATCAACAAAAAATATAAATTGTTAAAAAATAAAAAGTAAAATTTTAATTTATCTTTAGCTTAGATCATCGAGATCTACTTCTGTAAAATTGGAATTTGAATCGTCTTTAGTTTCTTTGGTATTCTCTTCTTTGACTGTTTCAGCTTTTTCCTTATAGCTTGAATTAGATATTACTTCTTGTCCCTTTTCTTTAATAATAAATTCACTTACTTGAGAAAGTGCATCTTTGAAACTTGCAAAATCTTCTTTATAAAGATATATTTTATGTTTTTTATAAAATGGAGAGCCATCTTCATTAAAATCTCTTTTACTTTCAGTGATAGTTAGATAGTAATCATCTGCTCTAGTTGATCGAACATCAAAGAAATAAGTTCTTCGACCAGACCTAACTGATTTCGAGTAAATTTCTTCTATATCGTTTTTTGTTTTCATTATTAGCAAATAATCCTAACAAATATAATAAAATATTATTTATTAGCCTGATTTACATGTATTTGGCTATAGAACCTTTTGTTTTTTAATAATTCATTATGTGTACCTTGTTCAGAAATAGCGCCATTATCAAGTACAATTATATTATCTGATTTTTCTAAAGTTGATACACGATGACTAATTATTATTGTTGTTTTATCTTTTGTTTCTATTTTAAGATTCTTTAAAATTTTCTGTTCTTTATTTGCATCCACTGCAGAAAGGCAATCATCAAAAATATAAATTTTTGGTTTTTTGTAAAACACTCTTGCAATTGCTAATCTTTGTCTTTGACCACCTGAAAGCTGAACACCTCTTTCTCCAATTATAGTATTAAATTTATCTGGAAAAGAATTTATTTCATCTAGCATTTCTGCTTTCTGTGCTGCAATTTTAACTTCCTCTATATTATCTAAATCATCAGCAAAACTGATATTTTCTCTTATAGTTCCAGAAAATAGGTACCCATCTTGAGGTATGTATCCAATTGATGTTCTAAGTGTATTTAAGTTTGTAGACTTAATATCAAGATTATTAATCTTAATGGCTCCATTTGTTACATCATATAATCTGCAAATAAGATTTGCAATTGTAGTTTTACCTGATCCTGTTTTTCCAAATATCCCTATTTGTTTACCTTCATTAATTTTAAAACTTAAATTATCAAGAGCTTTTATTTTTGTATCATCATAAATCAAATTGACATTAATAAATTCTATATCTCCATTTATTGGTTCTTTGGAGTTACTTGTATTTTGGATTTCTGCTTTAATTTGAAGAAATTCATTAATTCGTTCTTGTGAAGCTGCTGCTCTTTGTATTAGTGAAGTCACCCATCCTACTGAGGCTACTGGCCATGCAAGCATGTTGACATAAATGATGAATTCTGCAATATTTCCTGTTGTAATATTACCTTTAAATACCTCAAGTCCCCCAATATAAATTATTAGTACTGTACTTATTCCAATTAATGTTATTATAAGAGGAATAAACATAGCCTCTATTTTAATTAATTCTATTTGACGTTGTGTGTATTTCTTACAGCTTTCATAAAAAACATTTAATGAATTTTCTTCATTAGTAAATGATTTAATTATTCTAATACCTGAAAATGATTCTTGGCTAATTGCTGTAATTGTTGATAATTGAGCTTGTACTTTTTCGCTTTTTTTGTTGATCTTATTGCTTACAAAGTATACGGAAATAGCAAGTAGAGGTAATGGTGTTAGAACATAAACACTTAGAATAATACTAACTGAACACATTTTATAGATAACAAGAGAGAATAAAATAGATAAGTTGATGGTATACATTATTGCTGGTCCTAAATACATTCTTACTTTGGAAATATCTTCAGTAATTCTATTCATTAAATCACCAGTTTTGTTCTGTTTATAAAAACCAATGCTAAGTTTTTGATATTGATCAAAAACTTCATTCTTTAAATCAAATTCAATCTTTCTTGACATTACAATTATTGTTTGTCTTGTAAAGTATAGAAAGACACCTTTCAAAATTGCAAATAAAACTATAAGGCATCCGTATTTTAAGAGGAGTAGGCTTATTCCTTTATTTTCTGTGCCATTTAATCTTTCAAGTAAGCTATCTAAAGCTGTTCTTACAAACTCAGCTGGATAGATAGCGAATATGTTAGTTATAAAGATAAAACAAAGTCCTAAAAACAATGTTTTTCTATAGTTCCATAAAAATTTATTTAGATACTTTAAGTGTTTCATTAAAAAAATGATTAAGTCCTTTTTGTGAAAGCACAAAAATAATAAGTAAATTTGCGCTCAAATATAAAAGCAGTTAATAATATTATATTTTTATTTACATATCTAGTGATGTTTAATTTAAAAATTAAAAAACTATGACGGAATCCAATTTAGATCAATATAAATCAACTAAAATACTTGCCAAGATGGACTTATTAGAGCATGAACAGGTTGTTTTCTGTCAAGATAAAGAAACTGGTCTAAAAGCAATTATTGCAATACATGATTCTACTTTAGGCCCTGCTCTTGGGGGAACTAGAATGTGGAATTATGATTGTGAGGAAGATGCTTTGAATGATGTTTTAAGGTTGTCTAGAGGTATGTCTTATAAAGCTGCAATTTCAGGTATAGAATTAGGTGGTGGTAAGGCTGTTATTATAGGTGATGCATCAGTAGATAAAACTGAACAGCTCATGAGAAGGTTTGGTAAATTTGTTGATACACTTGCTGGAAAATATATTACTGCCGAGGATGTTGGTATGGAAACAAAAGACATGGAATATGTAAGAATGGAAACAAAACATGTAACTGGAACTCCAGAAAGTATGGGTGGTAGCGGAGACCCTTCTCCAGTAACTGCTTATGGAGTATATATGGGTATGAAGGCTTCAGCTAAGTTTTTATGGAATAGTGATAGCTTAGAAGGTAGAAGAGTTCTTGTACAGGGAGTTGGTCATGTTGGAGAGTATTTAGTTAAATATCTTTCTGAGGAGAATGCTGATGTATTTATAAGTGATATAAATGCTGATAAATTAAAGTTAGTTTCAGAAAAATATAATGCTGAGATTATTGATAATAATAATGTCCTTGATTTTAATATGGATATTTATGCTCCATGTGCTCTTGGTGCAACTATAAATACTAATAGTATTAATAAATTGCAATGCGCAATTGTTTGTGGAGGTGCGAATAACCAGCTTGAAGTTGAAGAAAGAGATTCGCTTCATTTAATGAGTAGAGATATCGTTTTTGCTCCAGATTTTCTTGTTAATTCAGGTGGATTGATTAATGTTTATTCTGAGATAAAAGGATACAGTAGGGAGAAGTCAATTGAGCATACAAAAAAGATTTATGATACTACTCTAGATATCTTAAATAAATCTAAAGAAGAGGGTATTACAAGTTATTCAGCTGCTTTAACTATAGCTAGAAAAAGAATTGCTGATAAAAAGAATAATTAGTAAATGATTAGTAGAAGGCATATAAGATTAAAAGTCATACAATCTTTGTAT
>CAYNGO010000012.1:0-1699 GCA_964397025.1 uncultured Weeksellaceae bacterium | reverse complement strand
AAAATATTTATGGATATTTTAAAAAGTGATGACTATAAAAATTATTTGAAGAAGGAAGAAGATGATATTGAAATAGATATTAGGTTTTTCAATAATATATTAAATAATTATATTCTAAATAATACTATTCTTCATCATATGCTTGAAGAGAGAAGTATCTATTGGATTGATGATCTTCCTTTTGTAGCTACAATTATAATGGGTAATTTTAAGCTCCAAAAAATTATTCTTCCAAAGACTGTTTTTAAGAATAATATCGATAAGAAATTTGCACTTGTTTTATTTCAAGAAACTATTAAAAATGATGCAGAATATGAAAAAATAATAGTTAAAAAAGCAAAAAACTGGGATTTAGAAAGAATAGCTATTATGGATCAGATTTTAATTAAAATGGCATTCTGTGAAATATTAAATATGCCTGAGTTACCTATTAAAGTATCATTAAACGAGTACATAGAAATATCCAAGTATTATAGTACAAATAAAAGTAAGATGTTCGTAAATGGACTTCTAGATAGCGCTGTAAATGATTTTAAGAAAGAAAATATGATCAATAAAGTTGGTAGAGGTCTAATGTAATTATTAATTTTGAAGAAAAATAAGAAATATGTTAATGAATTTAAATTATAAAATATTTGTTTTTAGCTTGTCACTTGTCTTTATTGCTAGTTCATGTAATGATGGAGCTAAAAAAGTTAATAGTAAACCAGAAAGGTTAAGTACTGATCTAGTACAAAATAATCAATCCTTACAAAAAGATGTTAAGCAAGTTGGTCAGCCTGTTATAGAGATTCTTAAATCTGAATATGATTTTGGTGAAATTAAAGAGGGAGAATCTGCTACATATAATTATAAACTTAAAAATACAGGTTCAGGAGATTTGATTATTAGTTCAGCTAAAGGCAGTTGTGGTTGTACGGTTCCAGAGTGGCCAAAAGGACCTATTAAGGCTGGTGAAGAAGCTAGTATAAAAGTAACTTTTAATAGTAAAGGAAAACCTGGAATACAAAATAAAAGAGTTACCTTACTTACAAATGCAATTCCTAATGTTAAGATCCTTACTATAAAAGGAACTGTAATTCCAACAATTAAAAAATAACTATATATGATCTTATTACAAGCTCAATCAGGAACTGCATCTTTAATCATGTTTGGTTTAATTTTTGCTGTTATGTATTTCTTTATGATTCGTCCTCAAATTAAAAAGCAGAAGCAAGAGAATAATTTTAGAGCGTCTCTTAAAATGGGTGATAAGATCGTTACAATAGGTGGGATTCATGGTAAAATTATTGAAATTGGGAAATCATCTTTAGTAATCGAAGTTCATGCTGGAAGTAAGTTAAAAATTCAAAAAATAGCTGTATCAATGAGTTCTGGTGGTGAGTTAGCTGAAAAGAAGTAGCAGGAATTTAATATGGATTTTTTTGATTTAGTAAATAAGCGAAGATCTGTTAGAAAGTTTACCAAGACTTAAGTCTCTGAGGCTGTGATGAGAAAATGTTTAAAAGCATCAATTCTACCACCAAACTCATCTAAATTTAGAGCCATGGGAGTTTTATTGGATACGAAATCCAGAAAAAAAGATCAAATAGTAGAGGCTTTTTTTCTCAAAATGTAACTAAAACAACCCAAGAAATAATAGTTGCATTATCTAGAATAGATACCTGGAAAAGAAATAGAGATTTAATTCTTGTAGAGT